>JBBQOA010000485.1:0-4055 GCA_038330465.1 Pyrinomonadales bacterium | reverse complement strand
AATATTTGTTCGTCTTGTAATTTTTTCCGTATATCGGAATTTTGAGTGTCGTTTTATTGAGCGTCCAAACAATTTTCGCACATTTCGGCGCGCGTTCGTAAGGAACGGTGCCGCGAAAATTTATCGTCAGCAGACTGCCCGCCATTGTGCCGGTAAATTCAAAGATTTCGTGGGCAGTCGATTCATCATAACTTGAAACTTCAAAAGTTCCCTCGATCTTGTCGCCCGTCAGCGTCAAAGAAACGGTTTGAACTTCTTTCAAGCCTTCATTTTTGAAACACAGATCGGTTCGTGCCGAAACCGTCGAAACGGCAAAAGCTAAAGAAAATAACACAATCGCGAATATTTTTTTCATAATTTGAATCGTAATTCAGAAATAAAATAGGGGTTTTCCGGCAAGCTATTACTTTAGCAAAATACGGTTTGTTTTGCGCTTTTTTCTTCCAATTTCAGACGAGTTTGGAAAGACTTTCAACTTTTCGCCGTCTTAATCTTTCCGACTTGCCGCCTTTGCGTTAAAATTTTGGTTGAATTTCTAAGTTCTTTATTTTGAAAAGATGTCCATTTAATAAATATGTCCGAGATCATTTACAAAATCGAAAAGTCGGTTGCGACCATTACCTTGAATCGTCCCGAAAAGCGCAATGCGCTCAATGATGCGTTGATCGAGTCGCTCAAAAATGCCTTACGCAAGGCTGACGCGGACGAAGATCTGCGCGCGATCGTCATTGGCGGCGCGGGCAAAGATTTTTGTTCGGGCGCGGATCTTTCGGCGCTTCAGAAAATTACCGAAAGCGATGTGCTCGAAAATCTCGCGGACGCGGAAGATCTGGCGGAACTTTTGGCGCTGATCCGCCGGATAAAAATTCCCGTGATCGCCGCCGTTCATGGACGCGCGCTCGCGGGCGGCTGCGGTTTGGCGACGGCTTGCGACCTTGTTTTAGCGGCAAAAACGGCGCGTTTCGGTTATCCGGAAGTCAGGATCGGTTTTGTGCCGGCGATGGTGATGGCGATCCTGCGCCGCAATCTTTCGGAAAAACGTGCGTTTGAATTGATCACGCAGGGCTTTGAATTCACGGCGGACGAAGCCGAAAAGATCGGTTTGATCAATCGCGTTTTTGCGGACGAAACTTTTGACAGGGATGTTGCAAAGTATGTTTCGGTTTATGAAAAAGTGTCGCGATCGGCGGTCGTTTTGTCGAAAAAATTGCTTTATCAAATGGACGGAATGAATTTCGAAACCGCGCTCGCGACCGGCGCCGAGGTCAATACGATCGCGCGTCTGACAAAAGATTGTCAGCAGGGAATTGCGCGGTTTTTAAAAAAAGAATAGTAGGATTGAAAATTGAAAAAAGATATAAGCTAGCTTCGGATTGCTGATTTTATCGCAAATTTTTCATCAAACCGACGGCTTGTGCGCGGTCGGTTTGGGTGACATTATCGCGCATTTGCGCTGTCAGGTTCAGATATTCCTGAAGAACGGCTTTTGCTTCCGACTTTTTGCCGAATTCGGCATAGAGCATCCCGAGACGCAGCAAAACGGTTTTGGATTCGGGCAAAAGTTCGATCTTCGCCTGCTCTTTGGCGGCTTCGAGTTCGCTGAGCGCCGTCTGTTTGTCATTTAATTGATATAAAACGACGGCGAGTTTTTCGGTCAGCGCCGCCCGATAGATCGGCAGACGATTTCGCGCTTCGAGCAAAACACTTTTGGCATTTTCCGGATTTCCGGTTTGCGAATAACTGAGCGCGAGTGCTTCGTAGGCTTGATAAAGCGTGTAAGCATTGAGCACGGCGGGCGGCATTTGCGTGATCGTTTGAAGGTCGCGATCGGCTTCGTCAAAGCGTTTGAGCGCGATATAACTACGGGCGCGTCCCAGCAGCGCAAGCGTGGTCTGACGATTTTCGAGCGATTGATCAAATACGGCGATCGCTTCGTTGAATTTTCCGGCAGCCGATAATTCCACGCCGAAATTGGCAAGCGTATTCGCCGAAGCCGGATCGATCTTCGAATTATACGTCCACAGCGCGAGATTATTTTGCCAAACCTGATTGTATAAAAAGGTTTGAATGCTGAGCGGAATGCTCAATAAAATTGCCGAATATAACATAATTGCGTCGGCTTTCGGCGCAAAATATTTTTTGAGCAGTTCGTCGAAAAAAGAAAAAATAATAATCAGCAAACCAAAAAGCGGTAGATAGAGATATCGGTCGTGAACGATCTGGTCGGACGGAAAAGAAGAAATATTTAAAACCGGCAGGAGCGGCAATATCAAAAGCGCCGCACCGATCTTTCGCACCGCTGACCGCCGCGCGGCAAGCCACAACAAACCCAAAATCAAAATCGAAAATATCAAAGGCACGAAGAAATTTGCCAAACCGACCTCAATAACCGGGCGAAGCGGATAATTTTCACCGAGGACAAGCGGGAAAAAAAGCTGTCTGAAATAAAAAACAAAGACGGACGGAACGGTCAAAAGCGCTTCGGAAAAACTTGCCGCATCCTCGACCGGTTGCGTGATCTTGCCGAGAATCGACCATCGAAGCAGAAAAAACGCGGCGGCGATCAGCGCAAACACGGCGGTTGCGTAAAAAGATGAATTTAAAAAGCCATTTTTCTTTTCGGTCGCTTCAGTTTTTTCTGTCCGTGCAAAGATCAGGAAATAAACGGGCACAGAAAGCAGCGCGACCTCTTTGGCGCCGAGCGCCGCCGCGAAAAGAACCAGCGCGATTGCGTAATTCGGAAAAGCGCGCGTTTCTTTCCATTTTTCTGCGAACCAGAGCGACCCGAGAAAAGCAAGGGCAAACAGCAGATCGGGCGAACCCGAAATCCACGCGACCGATTCGGTGTGAACCGGATGAACCGCGAAAATAAATGAGATCGCGAGCGCCGCCGCGCGTGAAAATTCCCAGCGCCGCAAAAGCAAAAAACCAACCAGACAAACGCCGATATGCAGCAGCAGATTCAGAAGGTGCCAGCCGAACGGAGCCGTTCCGAAGAGTTTAAAATTAAAGATCAGCCACGCGACAAAAGTCGGACGATAATAATTGCTCGCGGCAATCGTGCCGTCGCCCTTAAACGCCCAAACGTCGGAGGTCAGCGCTTTGCCGTAAAGCGTCGAATCCTGGATCAGCGGATTGCGTAAGATTTGACGATTATCGTCATAGACAAAATCGCCGCTTAAACTGTTCGCAAAAACGACGAAGGCGACGAGTGCGATCAAGATCAGCCAGCGCAGTTCGGTTTTGAGATTCATAAAAAAGACTTTTCGCCCGCGAAGATCATTCTGCCAATAATTCTAACGCACTTTCGAGCGGATTTGTAGAAAGGCGGTCGATCAAACCGATTTGCAGGGCTTCCGCCGCCGAAACTCTTTTTGCCGTCAGAAACATTTCGAGTGCGGCGGCTTCGCCGATCAACCGCGGCAGACGCTGCGTTCCGCCCCAACCCGTGATGATTCCGAGATTTGCGCCCGGATGCGAGAAAAGAGCGTTTGGGGCAGCAATTCTTTTCCGGCAAGCCAACGCCAAATCCAACGCGCCTCCGAAACAAAATCCGTTGATCGCGGCGATTGAATTCGTGGCGGCGATCTTGTTCATCAAACTTTGTCCGCGAAGGGCGAATTCTTTCGCCGTGCGCCCAGTTACAGCAGCGATCTCGCGGAGATCCGCGCCCGATGCAAAAACGTTGCCCCGTCCGGTAAAGATCAGGTTTTGATCAAAGTTATCATCGAGTATTCGGTGCAATTCGTCCAAAACAAAGATTGACAGCGGATTGCGTATCTCCGGGCGATCAAATCGGATAATGACGGCTGTCGCGAGCTTTTCAACGATGATTGCATTCGACATTGTTATTTTCGGTAGAATGAAACTTGCTGAAACTTTTTCAAATCTGAGAAATGGGAAGCGGACACGGCTTTGACCGATCAAGGTTTCGCCGTCAAATCAAAATTCGACAGGTTATTGTTGACCGTCAAAGTTTGCGGCGCGAAACTATATCCTTTGGTTGAAACTTGAAACGTATAAGCGACGCCGCCCGGTAAATTTGCAAAGTTATA
>JBBQOA010000484.1:0-4063 GCA_038330465.1 Pyrinomonadales bacterium | reverse complement strand
GCGGTTGGTTCCGGTTAAATAATTTATCAATGAACAAGGGAGAAATTTATGAATAAACTTAACAATATAAAATTACAAACGGACGAACCGGACGAGCCTTTAAAGGAACCGACCGCGCACGAAATTCCCGTTCCGCCCGATCAACCGCTCGATCCGTATCCGGTTACGGACCCGATTCCCGAGCCGAATCCCGAGCCATTCCCGACGCCGCCGGAACCGATTCCCGAATTTCCGCCGGACGTAGTATTTTGATCGAGTTTCAAAGCCTTTCGCACCCGAAAGGCTTTTTCATTTGACAACTATTCACAGTTTTAGCGAATCTATTGAAAACATATCTCAAATCAAACGAGGAAAAAATTAAAAATTATGAATCAAAAACACGGACGGGCTCTGTTCAGCCTGCGGAAAACAATGACCGCGCTGCTAATCAGCCTTTTGATTTTCGGGCAGATCTTTGCTCAAACGGTCGCGCCTGCCAAAAGCGTTCTTTCAAATGAGGAACAGGCGCTCGCGGCAAAAATCGATGTTCAGACGATCAAGGACGTCACCGCGACGCTGTCGGCGAACGAAATGGAAGGACGCGGCACGATGCAGCCCGGCGGCGATAAAGCCGCTAACTGGATCGCCGACCGCTTCAAAGCGCTCGGCTTAAAACCGCTCGGCGACAAAGGTTCTTACCTGCAAAAGATCGATTTCAAGGAAATCGCCGCAACGCCGGAAACGTCCTTGACGGTCGGCGACGAAAAATTAAATTTCGGTTCGGATTTTAGCCTTGTGTCAATGAACAACGGTAACAAAGATGTCAGCGGCGAGATGGTTTTCGTCGGTTACGCGATTCAGGTCAAATCGATCAACCGCGATGACCTGAACGGGATCGATGTCACCGGCAAGATCGTCGTGCTCTTTCAAGGGCATCCTTCGGGAATTACAAAAAAAGATTGGGATGATAACAATGCTTCGCGTGTTTTCAGCCGAAATCTGATGCAGAAAGGTGCGGCGGCGATTGTTTATATCAGCAACGGTACGGAAGATTCATCGACCGCCGAAAGCATCAGCTATTCGAGCCGCCGGCAAATCCAAATGCCCGATGAAGAAGGCTATCCGTCATTTATTCCGCCGATCGTCTATATCGGCGCGGGCGCGACCGAAAAACTTTTCGCCAAATCCGGCGTAACGCTCAAGGACGCGATCGCGCAGGCGGAAGTAAATTCTTTCAAACCGTTCAAACTCAATCAGAAAGCCAAACTCATCGCGAAATACAAAACAACGAAAGGAACTTCCAATAACGTCGTCGGCTATCTCGAAGGCTCGGACGCGAAATTAAAAGAAGAAGCCGTTCTTTTTTCGGCGCATTACGACGCTTACGGAATGGAAAACGGTAAGATTTATCACGGCGCGGCGGACAATGCGCTCGGCACGGCGGAAATGCTCGCAGTCGCCGAAGCCTTTTCAAAATCGCCGACCAAGCCGAAACGCTCGCTGATCTTCTTGTCGGTGACGGGCGAAGAATACGGACTTTACGGTTCGGCATACTGGGCAAAAAAACCGACGTGGGACATAAAAAAGGTTGCGGGTAATTTGAATCTCGACGGCATCGGCACGGAAGTTTACGGTCCGGTCAAAACCTTTGTCGGTTTCGGCGCGGAACATTCGACGATCGGCGCCGTTCTCGATGATGTTTCAAACGCTTTCGGGATCACGGTCATTCCCGACCCGATGCCCGATGAAAAAATATTCTATCGCTCCGATCATTATTCGTTCGTGACGCGCGGCGTTCCTTCACTAATGCTTTTAGGCGCGCCCGCCGGCGATAAGCAGCTCTGGATCGACCGCAGCAAACTGTGGGAAAAGACCGATTATCACCAGCCCGGCGACGTGATCCAAAAAGATTGGGCGTGGGAAGGCGCGAAAACGGTCGCCGATGTAATGGGAATTATGGGACTTCGGCTTGCCGACAGCGACACGATGCCCGTGTGGCTCGCCACTTCGCGATTCGGTAAACTCGAACGCGGCAACACGAAAGACCTGCCCAAAGAGAAATGATCTTTTTATAACTTCTCAAAAAATAAAGACGCCGGAACATTGATCCGGCGTCTTTATTTTTACATTAGACATCTTTCCAAAATAAAGTATTGAGAAATTCAACGGGAATTTTAACGCCAAGACGCCGGAGCCGCTAAGACTGTCAAGATAAATTCAGCGAACAGGCGCAAAATTTAGGCAAACCCGCGTGAAATTTGAAGCGTTGTTTGGACATCCAACCAAAGGGTTCCTGATAAAAACTTGGCGACTTGGCGTTAAAAAAAACCTATTTTGGAAAGTTGTCTCATAAAAACAAACTATTTTGTTGCCTTGACATATTTGTCATACCAGCCGAGAAATCGCTCGTAGCGGTCTTTCAAAAACGACGGACGTTTGAGCCCGTGAAATTCGCCCGGATAGACGACGAGCTGCGTTTCGCGCCCGAGCCGCTTCATCGCCTGATACATCTGTTCGGAATTGAGGATCGGAACGTTCCAATCCGCGCCGCCGCCGATCCAGAGCGTCGGCGTCGTGATCTTATCGACCTTGTTAAAAGGCGAGATCCGTTCCCACGCTTCCGGATTCTGCCACGGCAAGCCCAATTCTGTTTCCCACCACATTTGATAATGATCATGTCCGTAATTGGCGCGGAAGAGAGCTTCGCTCGCGCCGGAGATCGCGCCTTTGAACCGTGTTGTCTGCGTGATCACATAATTTGTTAAAATCCCGCCGTAAGACCAGCCGCCGACGCCGAGCCGAGCCGGGTCGGCGTAACCTTTGGCGATCGCAAAATCGACGCCCGCCATCACATCCTGAAAATCCAGATTTCCCCAATCGGCAAACAAAGCGTAAGAGAAAGCCTGCCCGTAACCCGATGAACCGCGCGGGTTTGTTTGAATGACGAGATAACCGTTGGCGGCGTAAAGCTGTGAATCGTAATCGAAACTGAAATCGAATTGCGAAACCGGACCGCCGTGATTCCGCAAGATCGTCGGATATTTCATCGACGGATTGTAACCGATCGGTTTGTAGATAAAGCCTTCGATCTCGGTGCCGTCCTTGCTCTTAAAATGAATGTTCTCGGCTTTTGAAAGATTCAGCTCGCCCAGCAGTTTTTGATTGGCAAACGTGACCTGTTTCAATTGATTATTGGCGAACGAAAAAATCTCGTTCGGCAGTTCGGGACGCGAGATCAGCGGCGCGATCAGATTTCCCTGCACGGCATAATCCAAAACGGTCGATTCGCCGGTGATCGCGCGGCTGACGGTTTTGTTCGCCAGATTGATCGACGCCAGATTCTGCTCGCCGCTGTCTTCGAGAATAAACCAAACCGATTTTCCGTCCGCCGCGAATTTCGGATTGATCACGTTTCTGTCCAAAGCGGTCGTCAAAACCGTCGTTGCGCCGCCTTTCGCGGAAACGGTCGCGAGATGATTGGTCGCATACCACATCACTTTGAGCGGCGCCGTCACCGTCACATAGGCGAGCGTTTGCCCGTCGGGGCTCCACGCGGGCGCGGAATCCTCGCGCGGATTCGTCGTCACCTGCAAAAGCGTCTGTCCTTTATCGGTATTGTCCGCTGCGACGATCCAAATATCCGTATTCGGCGTTCCGTCCGGATTATCCGAACGATTGCTGACAAAGGCGATCGAACGCCCGTCCGGACTCCACGCCGGCTGCGCGTCCTCAAAATCGCCCGACGTGATCTGCGCGGGTTCCGCCTTTTCATCGCCGAACGGCAGAACATATAAATGCGTCCGGTAGCGGTCTAAATAACCGACCGTATCCTGCTTAAATTGCAGCCGGTCAATGACCACGGGTTTGGCTTTCTTGTCGTCTTCCTTGTCGTCGGTCAATTCTTCGGGTTTCGGGTCGCGAAGCAGTAAAACGAGCCGCTTGCCGTCGGGCGACCATTCAAAACCTGAAACGCCCTGCTTGACTTTGGTGACCTGCTGAGCTTCGCCGCCGAGCCGGTTGAGCGTCCAGACCTGCGATTTTTCTTCGTCGCCGTCCTTATCCTTGCCGCGCGACGCGACAAACG
>JBBQOA010000483.1:0-4081 GCA_038330465.1 Pyrinomonadales bacterium | reverse complement strand
GTATCTCTTTTTGCCCGAATCGGCACCCGCAAAATCGAGGATCTGCTCGACCATTTTTGAGAGTTTTTTGCCTTCGCCCTTGATCAGATTGCCGTAGCGTGAAACCTGCGTTTCTTCTTTCGCGACGCCGTCGGCGAGGTTTTCGCCCGCCGAATAGATAACGGCGAGCGGCGTCCGAAATTCGTGCGAAACCGACGACACAAAATCGATCTGCCGCTGCGCGAAAACCTTCGCGCGCTGCGCCGAGACAAAGATCAGAACGATGCTGATCGCCAGCAAACCCAGGATTCCAAAACTCACCGCCAAATTTTTGTTGCGCGTTCCGGCAATGAATTGATCGAGCGAACCGGCGTTATGCTGGACATTTAATGTCCAATTCCCGTTTGGCGGCAGGCTGTTTGTGGTCAGCGTCGTCCGCTGTTTTTCGCCCTTGAACTCGATTTGCAACTTGTTGCCGGCTTTATTTTCGGGCACGTTTGCGGTGAAAGTTTTTGTTTCGACAGTTGAACGCGAACTACTTTCAACTTTTTGATTGATAATTATGCCTTTCTCGCCGCCGCCGCTGACCTTCGGCACGAGATCGCGATTTGCAAAAAAGATAAAATTGTCGGGCGAAAGATCAAAAAACTTGACGCTCGCATCCGGCGAATTGACCGCTTGAGTTTGAAAAATATTTTGTTCGTCCTGACCGCTGACCGCGAGTTTGAAATCGCCTTCCGGAAAATGTTTGGCTGCGAGTTCGGGCAGAATCTGTTCTTTGACGACCTTTTCATCGAGCTTGATGATCAGAAATCCCGTTTTTTTCGGTAAATCGATCTTCGGCGGTTGAGTCGCGGGATTTATTTCGCTTTTGGTCAGCTCGGTCGAAACGCTTGATTTCCGCACCAAAATGCGGTCAAAGGTTTTGGTTATTTCGTAGATCGGCAGGACGAGCGCGAATTCTTTTTCGTCGAACGTCTGAATTTCAGCTTCGCCCTGCTCTTTCGCCTGCAGAAGTTTCAAATCGTCGGTCCAATCCGTTTCGACAAATTCGCGCTTTGCCGAATCGTAATGCAAAAGGGGCGCGCCGTCTTGGTTCTCGAAATAGTAAAAATCTTTGATCAAATTCGGATACGCCGTTTTTCCGCGCCAAAAATCAAACCGGTCGTTAAATTGCGTCCAGTCTTTTTTCTGCCAGAGTTCTTCGCCGGACTGAAAATTAAAATACGCTGCCTGAATTTCGCGGTTAAAATCTTCGGCGAATCTTTCGCTGTCGGTCTGCAGGCGCTTTGCCATCCGTTCTTTTTCGGCAACGCTGATCTGCCCGAGCCAGACATATTGCAAAACCGCCAAAACGCCGAGCAAACCGAGCAAACCGACCACGAGAAAAATTGAGATCCACGAACGCTTCATATCTAAAAAACCGACTTTGGAAAATTCCCGCAAAAGGCATTTTCCGTTTTCCATTGTCTATTTTCTGTTTTGCTTTGTAAATGGTTTTACAAATCATTTTACATTCTTAACAAAATCTTTGCCTTCTCTTAACCAAACGGGTTAGATTTGCTGTCAGAATCCAAACTGTCAATAAAGTTTTATTTATCCAAAACAAAATATGAAGGCAATTTTCTTAACATTCATTCTGATTTCAGCGGCGGTTTCCGTTTTTGCACAAAAAGCCGATGTTGAAACGCTCTCGAAAAGCGAAAGCGGAAAACGTGTGCTCGCGTATTTTGCGGCATTTAATTCGGGCGACGAGCAGAAACTGAAAGATTTCTTTCTCGAAAATTTAACCGCCGACGCATTAAAAGAAAGACCGGTCGCGCCGCGTCTGGAATTTCACCGACGGGTCCGGGCGGATTTTCAATCTTTTGAGATCAAAACAATCGTTTCCGTCAGCGACACGGAAATCGAACTTTACGTTCAGGGAAAAACGGGCGGTTGGGCGCAATATTCGTTTGCATTTGAAAATGCTGCGCCGCATAAAATGCGCGGTTGGCAGATTGAACAAACTGACGCGCCCGCAGCCGCGGAAAAATCGAAATTCCCCGCGCCGACAAATCAAACGGAATTGCTTTCGACGGTCGAAAAATATTTGAGCGAACAGCTTTCCGAAGACAAATTTTCGGGCGTCGTCGTGATCGCCAAAAATGACAAACCTATTTTTACAAAGGCTTTCGGCTTGGCAAATAAAGAAACCAAAACGCCGAACAACACGGACACCAAATTTAATCTCGGTTCGATCAATAAAATTTTTACGAGGATCGCGATCGGTCAATTAATCGCGCAGAGGAAAATTTCGCTTGAAGATAAGCTCGGCAAATTTCTGCCCGATTATCCGAATAAAGAAGCGGCTGAAAAAGTGTCGGTTCGCCAGCTCGTCACGATGAAATCCGGCGTCGGCGATTTTTTCGGCGAAAAATTTAACGCGATGCCAAAAGACAAGCTCAGAAAAAACAGCGATTTTATTCCGCTTTTTTCTGATATTCCGCTCGCCTTTGAACCCGGCACACAGGAACAATATTCGAACGGCGGCTATATTCTGCTCGGCGCGATCATCGAAAAAGTTTCGGGCAAAAGTTATTACGATTATGTCCGCGAAAACATTTTCAAGGTTGCCGGAATGAGCGATTCGGATTCGTTTGAAACCGATAAAACGCCGCCGAATACGGCAAACGGTTATACGCGGCGAAATCCGCAAGGCGAATTGATAAATAATATCGATTCGCGCCCGTTTCGCGGCAGCGCGGCGGGCGGCGGCTATTCGAACGCCGCCGATCTATTGAAATTTTCGCTCGCTCTGAAAAGCGGAAAACTGAGCATTCCGGGCGACGACGGCAAACCACGCAAAGACAGCGGTTTAGGAATCGCGGGCGGCTCGAACGGAATCAACGCGGTGTTTGAGGTCAACCCGCAGACAGGTTACACGATCATCGTTTTGTCGAATTACGATCCGCCGTCTGCCGAAAAGATCGGCACGCAGATTCGTGATTGGACCAGACAGATCAAGGAATAATTTAGGTATAATCCAAAATAATCAGGAAAAAAAATGAAAAAATTTATAATTTCGGTTTTATGTATTTCGGTATTTTTTATCGGTTTGGGAAATTTGGTCGAAAAAGTCGGCGCCACCTTCAAATCCGATGAAAAGGCTTTGGAGGCGATCCGCAAAGCGCGGATCGCGATCGGCGGCGACGCGGCGATTTCGGGCGTCAGAAGTATGACGATTCTCGGCAAAACGACGAAAACCTTTGAAGGTGAAGGCATCACGCGGAGCGAACAATGCGCGACGGAGATCAATTTCGAACTGCCGAACAAAATGAGCCGGATGATGAAAATCGGTTCGGGCGAGAGCGGCAATCAGATCGTTGACAAAAAAATTGACGTGGTCGTGGTGACGAAAGGCGACGGCGACGATCTGCAATGGAAGACCCAGAGCAATGAGCCGACTCCGGGCGACGGCGTCAAAAAGATAATCGTCAGAAAATCCGACGGAACGACCGAAGAGATCAAATCGACGGACGCCGAACCGATTGTCGTGATGAAAAAATCAGACGGTAATTCGTCGACCTGGACGACGGAAAACGGAAAAACGATCAATGTTGACGGCAATCAGGTTTTCATCAGAAAAACCGAAGCCAACGGCGGCGAAAAATTCCGCACGAACGAGCTTTTCCGAACGTCGCTTTCGCTGCTTTTGAGTGCGCCCGAAGGTTTGGACGTTTCTTATACATACGTCGGCGAAGGCAATGTTGACGGTTATTCGTGCGACATCATTTCGGCAAGCGACGGCGGTCCGGGCATCAAACTCTATCTTGATAAAGCGACGAGTCTGCCGCGGATGATGACCTATCAAGCCCCGAAACCGTTTATCGTCAAATTCAGCAAAATGGACGAACCCGGCAGCAGCAGCGATGTCAAAGTCTTTACGCGGACCACCGAAGCACCGGAAATGGCGGAATTTCAGGTCAAATTCTCGGATTTCCGAAGCGTTAACGGCGTGCAGCTGCCCTACAAATGGACGCAAACCGTCGGCGGCAAAGACGACGAATTGACAGATATTACGAGTTATGAGATCAATCCGGCGAACATCGCCGATAAATTC
>JBBQOA010000482.1:0-4085 GCA_038330465.1 Pyrinomonadales bacterium | reverse complement strand
CCGCCGCCGTAAGTATCTGTGTCCGAAGGAAATCCGAGTGTATGTATGACCTTTCCTTCTTCGAAATTGCCCGCCGGAACTTCCCAGAGTTCTTTGATTCCGAGCGAAAAAACCTGCGGTTCTTTGTCTTCCATCAAACCGAGACGCTGCATCAATTGTTTTGCCAGCGAACCGCGCGAACCTTCGCCCAAAACCGTTACTTTCGCTAAAAGGTCAACGCCCGCTTCAAAATTTCCTTTCGGTTTGCCGTCCTTGTCAATGCCCTTGTCGCCCGTACGGACGCCGATGACCTGATCATTTTCACCGAAAAGAACTTCCGACGCCGGAAATTCAGGGAAAATATTGATTCCTGCTTCTTCGCATTTGTCGGCGAGCCATTCGCAAATCTTACTCAAACTGACGATATATTTGCCTTTATTTTTAAGCGGCGGCGGAACGATCGGCGAATCGATGCCGCGGCTCTCCGTCAGATACCAAAAAGCATCTTTCGTGACCGCGGAATCGACCGGACAGCCTTGTTCGAGAAAATCGGGCATCAGCTCGCGGATCGCAATCGGATCCATCACCGCGCCCGACAAAATATGCGCGCCGACAAACGATCCTTTTTCGACGATGGCAATTTCCAGATCGCCGATCTTGCGTCCTTTTTTTACGCCCTTTTCGACTAATTCGTCGTGTTCCGTGATTTGTTGTTTGAGATGCAGAGCCGCCGCCAGATTTGCCGGACCGGCGCCGACAAAAACCACGTCCATTTCCAGTTGTTCGCGTTCAATCATATTTTCCTCGTTTGACTATTAAAATGAATGGTCATTCAGTTTTGTCAGTATATCAATATTAAGCTGTCTTACCAAAACCCGAATCTTTAGATTTTAAGGCTTTTACATTATACTCAAACAATAAAATGTATCATCAGAATCTAAAAGCATTACTTTTAATTTTTGTTTTCCTTATAATAAGTGTTTCCTGCAACTCAAAAAATCAGGTAAACGCAAAACTTAATTCGGAAATGCCGCACAAAATCCTTTGGGCTTGGGAGCGTCCCGAAGATTTGCGGTTTCTCGACCCGGAACAATTCGGCGTTGCTTTTCTCGCGCAAACTTTGAACTTACAGCAAACCGATGTCGTTTTTCGTCCGCGCAGACAGCCGTTAGAAGTTCCGCCGAATATTTATTTGATCGCCGTCACACGAATCGAAACCGTTAAAGAAAATTCCAAACGCCCGGCGCTGTCCGACGAACAGATCACTAAAATCGCCGGTTTGGTCAAAAAAACATTGGAATTACCGAATGTCAAAGCAATTCAGATCGATTTTGACGTTGTCGTTTCGGAACGCGCTTTTTACCGCAAATTAATAAATGTTGTAAAAAAAGAATTGCCCGAAAACACGCCGCTGACGATGACTTCGCTTGCTTCGTGGTGCGTCGGCGAAAGTTGGTTCAACGATTTTCCGGTTGACGAAGCCGTGCCGATGGCTTTTGTGATGGGCGCCGACGACAAATCGATCCGCGATTTTCTGGCAAGTGGCAACGATTGGCGCGAACCGCTCTGTCGCGGAAGTTACGGCGTCGCGATCGACGAACCGTTAAATATCAAATTCAAACCCGAACGCCGAATTTATTACTTCAAATCGCGGGCTTGGGAAAAAAGTGATCTGGAACTGCTAAAATAATTATGAAAAATTCAATTCGTTTCTCTGTTTCATTTACATTGTTTTTTACGTTTTTCATCAACAGTTTACCAAGTGTCAAGGCTTGCGGACCATTTTTGATCGAACCGCTTTTTAACTTGAAACAGCACGCCGATTTTCCTTTGTCGGAATATACAAATGGCAAGGTCGGAATCGTTCCCGCATCATTCGGTCCGATGTCGCTGTTTGTTTTTTACCGCCAGTTAAATAATTTGCCGCTCACCAAAACCGAACAAAAACAGATCGTTAACGCGATGGAAAACCAGATCTTTTTTCGCGCCGGAATCTATGATAAATCGGGTTCGGACGGTTCTGTTCAGGAATCTCAACCGGATTATTTTGAAAAATGGGCGGCGGCACGCGCCAAGGTAACGAACGAAAAACGCGATATTGAAACGGATAAACGAATCGCGAATGAATATAATTCTTTTTCAAATTGTCTGCCCGATGCTTTTATCAACGCTGCCAAAACATTGGAAGCGCGCCTCGCCAAATACGGAAATAATGAGAACGTCAAAGAATGGTTGAAAGGTCAGGACAAAGTATTTTCAAATTGCGAAAGCACCCAAGGACAGCCCGAAATATTGGGCGATAATTTTCCCGAATGGCTTCGGCAAGACCGCGAATATCAGATCGCCGCGACGCAATTTTACAACAGCGATTACGGGCAAGCGCGCGCGACTTTCGAAAAAATCACGGCGGAAGAAAATTCGGTTTGGAAAAACACCGCAAAATTTGTCGCTGCCCGAACATTTATCAGAGAGGCGAGCTTTATCAACATTCCCGACGAAGCATCGTCAAAAGCCAAAGCCGAAGCGGACAAAAAGGAACTTTTGCAAAAAGCCGCCGACAAATTACAAAATATTTTAGCCGATGCTTCGATGAACGATTATCACAAATCAGCCTTTCGTTTGCTCGGTCTTGTCAAATATCGGATGATGCCCGCCGAACGTCAAAATGAATTAGCCGAACTGCTTTCGCGTCCCGCTGAAGATCAAAATATTTACAACGATTTGACCGATTACACGCTGCTTCTTGATCATTCTGCCACACTTGCCTACGACAAAGGCACCGAGATCGACCGACTTGAAGCCGAAAAAGCCGGTCAAAAATATGATTATGATTACAATTTAAAATTGCGTGATCTGCCGCTCACTGAGCGTTCGTTGGAATTATCCGATTGGCTTTTTACCTATAAAGCTGAGGACGGCTTCGCTCACGCTTATGAAAAATGGAAGGAAACCGGCAAAACCGATTGGTTTGTCGCCGCGATCGCCAAAACCGATCCGAAAGCGCCGCAAACCGCCGAGATCCTGAGCGCCGCCGATCAAATTCAAACGAATTCTGCTGCCTTTCAAACTGTCAGGTATCATCAGATCCGGCTTTTGACGGCAACCGGCAAACGCGCTGAAGCGATCAACAAACTCTCTGATGTCTTTGATAATAATTTTAATGCCCTGCCGCTTTCGTCGCAAAACAAATATTATTCGCAAAGAATGATTTTGGCGCAAAATCTTGACGATTTTCTCCAATTCGCGCAGCGTAAAGCCGTCATTTTCGATTGGGATGAAACCGGCAGGGAGGAAGGCACGAGCGTCAATGATGATAAATTTTTAAGCGCGTGGGAAAATCGGACGATGTTCGATTCGGACGCGGTTGCTTTTCTCAATGAAAAAGTTCCGCTTTCGGTCTTGCGCCAAGCGGCGTTAAGTCAAAAATTGCCCGACCATTTGAAAAGATTTTTGGTGATCGCCGTTTGGACCCGCGCTTTTGAGCTTGGAAATCAAGCGATTGAACGTGAATTTGCGCCATTGATGCTGCGTTTTGCGAGAGAATTTTCGCCTTTTATGTCAAAATATGCGAGCGCGAAAACGCCGTCCGGTCGTGAAGCCGCCGCGCTCATTTCGGTACTGCGCCTTCCGGTCTTGCAGCCCTACGTTCCGGTCGGATTCGGGCGTGAAGGCTCTCAGTCGACCGAGATCGACAGCATTCGCGGAAATTGGTGGTGCGCCGAGGATGTGAGCGACAAAGGTGATGAAAGTTACAATCACTACGGTTTCAAATATCCGCAAGAATATCCGGCTTTTCTGAACGAAGCCGAAAGATCGGCGGCGGATCGCGAACATCAACAATTGATCGCCCACGGAAATTCCGCGACCTATTTAACAAAGCGCGCCGTTGAATTTGCAAATCTTAACCCGAAAAATCCGCAAACGCCGGAAATTCTGCATCTCGCGGTTCGTTCGACGCGCTATGGCTGCAAAGATGCCGAGACCGGAAAATATTCAAAAGAGGCTTTCGATATTTTGCACAAACGCTACCCGAATTCAGCCTGGACCAAGGAAACGCCTTATTGGTTTGGGCAATAACTTATTTGAAAATCTAAGTTTTTGCTAAA
>JBBQOA010000481.1:0-4086 GCA_038330465.1 Pyrinomonadales bacterium | reverse complement strand
CACGGACATAACGGTTCAATTTCTGGATGTTAACGACGCTTCGATCGGTGATTTTCTGAAAGGCAAAATTTTGCCGGAAGTTATCAAACAGCTAAAAAGTCTCGGCATCAATCCGATCGATTTAATTCCGATCCCGGGTGTTTTTACGACAATTATCAAGGACAAGATAAAAGTTGAGGAGCTCGCGACCAAGTTTCAGGAAACTTTAGCCAAAGAGAATAAGGACAAACTGCTGCACACGATCAGCGCGGAATACGACGGCAATAAAACCTTTGTGTTAAAGGAAGAAAAAGAATGGGATCCGAAAAAGCACAAAATGGGCACCTACGGCGTCGCGATTGACATTAAATAAATTAGAGTTTTCTTACCTTAAAACGGAAGGTTTGGCGCACGGTTTTAAACGGGTGCGAAAATTTCCGCTTGATTTTTCAGACGTGTTTCGAGTGAATCGCAGACGACCTCGCAAAGCGTAAAAATGCTGTCGTCGGCAATCGCATAAAAAACTGTATTTCCTTTCTGACGGCGTTTGACCAAACCGGCAGTTTGCAATATTTTCAGATGTTTCGAGACATTCGGCTGGCTTGTTTCAACCGTTTCCGTCAGTTCTGTAACGCTTTTTTCGCCTTCTTGTAGACATTGCAAAATCCGCAAACGCACTGGCTCGGACATAATTTTGAAGCGATTGGCGACCAGTTCTAAAGCTTCGGATGAAAGATTTTTTCCATTCATATTTTCATAAGAATATGCCAAAGTAGTAATTTATTGCAAACTTTTGTGCGAGATTCCAATCCAATGACTCTGGACATTTGTTAATTTTGGTGGTTAAATCGGTTTGTCTTACCGAAAATTAAACCTCTAAAATTTGTGATAAAGATGAAGTTTGGCGCACGCAAGGTAAAACTTTCTAAACGAATCTCGTCGGCGATCGGTTCGGAAACACCGCTGCGCGCACTTGCCGGAAATTTATCGCAATTTGCAAAATACGCGCTCGCGGAAGCAAGTAGTCTGTCGATCGAAAAAATTAATATTAAACTGGAGCATCTGCCGAAAAAATTGGAAGGTTTTCGGCTCGTTCATCTTTCCGATATTCATCACAGTCCTTTTACAAGTCTTGAACATATTTCGCGTGCCGTGAAGGTCGCTAATCGTTTGAAGCCCGATATGTTCGTTTTAACGGGCGATTATGTTTCGCACGAAAGCCAATACATCGAGCCGGTCGCCGAGGTTTTAGGGAAACTCGCGTCGGAATTCGGAACTTTTGCGTGTCTCGGAAATCACGATCATTGGACCGATGCCGAGCTCGTCACAAATTCGTTTCGCCGTGCAAATATCAATGTTCTGATCAATGAAGGTTTTCGCTTTACGGCGCGCGAGGCTTCGTTCTGGTTGTGCGGAGTTGACGATTATATGGTCGGTAAAACCGATCTGCGCTCGGCGCTGCATGGCAGTTTTCCCGATGAGATGAAACTGCTGCTCGCGCATAATCCGGTCATTGTCAGACAAGCGGCGCGTTTTAATGTTGACCTCGTCTTGAGCGGACACACCCACGGCGGACAAGTCAAATTACGCGACGAAGATAAACGGATCTTGCCGCAGAGACGTTTGAAAAATGGTCTGCATCGCCGCCGCGACACACAAATTTACATCACCCGCGGCATCGGCACCGTCGTTTTGCCGATTCGTTATCAATGCCCACCCGAAATTTCTTTGATAGAATTGCAATGCGCTTAATGGCGAATGACGATTTTGTTAAAAGACTTTCGTAATTTATAATTCATAATTCGTAATTTTCAAAATGGCTTCAAATGTTGTCACCATCCCGAATCTGCTCACCTTTCTGCGAATGGCTTTGATTCCCGTCTTTGCAAGTCTTTTGTTTTACGGCTACAGCGGTTGGGCGTTGTTCGTTTTTCTGGTCGCCGGAATTTCCGACGGAGTTGACGGTTTTGTCGCGAGAAGATTCAATCAGGAATCCGAGCTCGGCACGATCATCGACCCGATCGCCGACAAACTTTTGATGACGGTCGCCTTTATCGTTTTGGCGATGCCGAATGTTTTACAATCGCACGTCCGGCATTTGCCCGTGCCGTTTTGGGTGATCGCCGCCGTCATCGGACGCGACGTTTTGATCGTGACAATCGCCGGCGCCATCAATGTGATGACCGGATTTCACGGCTTTAAACCGTCGTGGCTCGGCAAACTAAGCACGTTCGTCCAGGTTATCGCCGTCGCATTAATTCTACTTGCGGCATTTCTCGATTACAGTTTTTATCTGCCGACCGTTTATTTTATCGTCGTGCTGCTCGCTTTCGTTTCGGGAATTCATTATATCTTTCACGTCGCCCGCCTGATGCGTGAAGAAGATGAAAATCTTAAAAATCACTGACTACGGGTTTCGCGACCGCTGCAATCATCTAATCTCAAATTATTTTGTTTTTTCATAAATGTCTTTGATCACCGATAAAAGTTCGTCGTAATCGACGGGTTTGGCAAAGTGTTTCTGAAATCCGGCGGCTAGCGCGCGGCGACGATCATCCGACGAAGTGTAAGCAGTTAAGGCAATCGCGGTAATTAAAGCATTTTGTTCAGTTTGGAGCTGACGCACCTTGGAAATCAGATCATAACCGTCCGATATCGGCATTCCGATATCGGTGATCAAAACGTGAAAAGTTTCGCGGGCAAGTATTTCGAGAGCGGCTTTTGCCGAAGTTGCCAAAACAACCTCGATTTTTTCCCGCTCAAGAAAAATTTGCAGCGGCACAAGGCTTTCAATGTCGTCATCAACCAATAAAATGCGCGCTCCGCTTAAAGCAAAGGTATCGGCGGAAACAATTGGAGATTGAGCGTCGGTCGAAGTTTTTTCCACAAATTCTTTAGTCAGCGGAATTTCGACGGTGAAGGCGGCGCCCGCTCCTTCGCCCGCGCTTTCGGCTTCGATCGTGCCGCTATGCAGCCCGACCAGATTGCGGACGATCGTCAAACCGAGTCCGAGTCCGCTGTAAACTCGTCTGGTCGAAGAATCCGCCTGCCGAAAACGTTCAAAAATAAACGGCAGAATCTGCTTATTTATACCGATCCCGTTATCTTTGACCGTGAACCTTGCAAGATCGTCGCTGCGCATGAGTGAAACGCAGACGTTACCGCCTTCGCTAGTAAATTTAACGGCATTTTGCACCAAATTAGTGAGAATTTGCTGAAGCCGCATAACGTCGCCATAAATAATCAGGGAATTTTCCGCCGTCTTAAATTCAAAGAGAATATTTTTGGAGGCGGCAACCGGACGCAAAATTTCGATCGTCTCGTTAAAAATTTTGACGAGATCGACCGCTTCTTTTTCGATCCGCATCTTGCCCGAAATAATCCGCGAAACGTCCAAAAGGTCTTCGATCAGGTTATTCTGCAAAAGCGTATTGCGTTCGATAACTTCAATCGCTTTCGCGGATTTTTCTTTATCAAGAACGCCGGTGCGCAGCATTCTAACCCAACCGAGCATCGAATTGAGCGGCGTCCGCAATTCGTGCGACAGAACCGAAAGAAATTCGTCTTTAGCGCGATTCGCGGCTTCCGCCGCTTCACGGGCATCGGCTTCGACCTGCAAAAGCCGCACGTTTTCAATTGCCACCGCCGCCAGATTAGCGACCATTTCGAGCGCGATGATATGTTCATTCGTAAAAACTTTTTCCTCGTAAGCCTGCACTTCGAGTGTGCCGGTAATCCGGTTCATCACCGTCATCGGCACGACCAGCGAAGAATTCGGGTTCATTCCGTTTTCCTGCAGAACAATATGCGGACGATTTTTCATCACCTCCCAATATTGATTGATAACAATCGATCTTCTTTGAAAAATCGCCTGCGAATTCGGTCCGCCGTCTTCGGTCAGAGGCATCGGCGGCAAAGACGAAATATCAATTTCACCTTCTTCGCCCCAAACATAAGCGGCAGTTCGCAACCTTTTTTCAGCATTGTAAAAAGACACAAAAAATGCTGTGCAAGGCATCGAAGCGCGGACAAATTCGTGAAGCGCGCGGTAAATCGAGATCAAATCACGCGCCGTGCCGAGTATTTGGGCAACCGGCACGATCCGCG
>JBBQOA010000480.1:0-4097 GCA_038330465.1 Pyrinomonadales bacterium | reverse complement strand
GAATGTCGAAGAAACGATTGACGTTCGGGCTTGAGCGTCCGTTTTCGTCGGAACTCGCGAGACCCGAATAATTCCCGAACAGACGGCTGTAAATGTAGCTCGCATTGAAAAAGAAATTATTCGACAAACGTTTATTGAGTTTCAGTTCAAGCCCGTTATAAACGCGCTCGGCTTTCGGTGTTGCCGGAACTCCCGGGAAAAACGGATTCGCCGTGATTCCAAAACCCGGATTGCCGATAAAGAAAAGTTCGTTTTGATTCGCATCAAAAACGCCGATGTCTTCGATCGCCCGGTCAACTTGTTTGTGCGTGTAGCGCACGCCAAACGTTAAATTACGGCTCAACTCTTGTTCATAGCCAATATCGAGCGAGCTTTCCCGCGCCGCTTTCAAATTCGGGTCAACGCGGTTGTCCGCCGGATCGTTTGACGGAACGCGCAAGTCAACATCCAACACCTGATTCGTCAAAATATATTGGCGGGTGTAGAAAGTATAGTTCGGATTCGAGGCGAGCAGCGGAACATAGATCCGTCTTAAAATATCGCCGCCGAACGAACCGCGCGGCAGTTGATATTTGAAACGGTCATAAAACCAGCCGTAACCGCCGTAAAGTTTGGATTTGCCGTTGCCGAAAACGTCCAGAGCGAAACCGATGCGCGGTGCGGGTTTGTCGCCCCAACCAAAGACGATCGGAATGCCGGTCGCCGAAAATGACGGAACGCCTTCTTTTTCGATCCGGAAACCCGGATTAATGGTCAAACGTCCGATCGTCCAGCTGTCCTGCACATAGAGTGCCTGACTTTTGCTGCCTGCCTGACCGTTCGTACCGAAATATTGAATGTAGCCATAGCCGACCTCACCCGGTCCGCCACCGACACCGCGCGACGTCGAGCCGTAGAACAGACGAATTTCGCCCTGTCCGCCGATCGTTGAATAGCCGTTCGCAACATCGTTGAAGATCTTGTTCAATTGATAACCGAACTTTAAATTATGCCGACCGAAGCCGTTGAAAATCGCCGAGGCATCGGCATCAAAGGTCGTCCGTTTGGAAATGTCTTTGTTGACGCCCAAAATGTTCGGAACATTTGAAAATCCGGCAACGCAGCTGCCCGCCGGCGTGACGCCCGGAACGGTCGTGTTTCCATTGAGACAGCGCACGCGGTCGATCGAAGGAATTCCGTAACTGCCTAACTTTTCGTTCAGATAACTTTGTCCGTAGCGGGACGAAATGATCCAATTGCTGTTCGGCGTGTAGGTTCCGCTGAAATTATAGATCGCACTCGCGCGGCGACCGCCCTGCGAGTCGATAAATTGACTTCCAAAATCGGTTCCGTTATTCGGTAAAGATGTCGCAAGTCCCGTAAAATCAGGTAAATCGCCATTGACCTTGACCGGATTATAAGTGTAGCTTCCGGTCAAATTCAGTTTGTTCCCGATTTGTCCGTCAAGCCGGAAAAATCCGTAATCGCGGCGTTCCTTGCGTGTATATTTCTGCGTATTTCCCGTCGGATAAAGAACATCGCGGCTGATGTCGTAATTCTGCAGATTGTAGCTTCCGAAAAACCATAATTTGTCTTTCACGATCGGACCGCTGAGACTTGCCGACGGAAAGAAAAATGTATAATTGTCATTCGGCGGCGTGAAATATCGCAGCGCGTCTTTGTTCTGGTCTAAAATTCGGCGCTGAAAATAATTGGCGTTTTCCGTCACACTCAAACCCGAATAGTTCGGTGTCGAATTGTCGATAAAAAGACTGCCCGGTTCGAGTTTGCTCGTATTGAACGAAGTGCCGATGTCGCCCGTAAACTGATTTCCGCCGCGTTTTGTGACAAGCGTGATCACGCCGCCCGTCGCGCCGCCGTGTTCGGCTTCGAAACCGCCGGTTTTGATCTGCACTTCCTGAATCAAACCGAACGGCAGATCATTGTTGCTGTTCAATTGTCCGGTATTGAAATTTGTGACTTCCTGTCCGTCAACGATAAACGTATTTTCCGCGCCGGATGAGCCGTCAATTTGGTAACCCGCGCCTTTCGTTTCTTTGCGAACCGAAGATGTGGATGCCAACACTGACGAAAAATTCGTGCCCTTCGGCAGTTGATTAATTCTTTCCGTGCTCAGATTGTCTTGCACACGGCTCGATGTCGTATCGATCACCGCGACATCGCCGCTCACCATAACGGTCGCATTGACGCCTGACGGCTGCAAGGCGAAATCAACCGGCGTTGCCTTGCCGAGCACGATGACGGCTTTGGTCGGTTCGCTCGTTGAAAAATTATTCGAACTTGCCGTCACCGTATAATCACCGGGCGGAACGCCCAAAACACGGTAAAAACCTTCGTTGTTGGCTGTCACCGTCCGACTAAAAGCGTTACCTTCGATCTTGATTGTGGCGCCGGGAATTACCGCGCCCGCCGTGTCTTTGATGACACCTTCGACCGTGCCGAAACGATCCTGGGCAAAGCTGAAACTCATCAAGCCCAAAATCATCGCAACGATCGAAAACATAAATCTGCATTTTTTTATCATTTTTATTGCTCCTTACAATGGATTTTTTGAAATTGCCGAAACACAGTTCGTTTGACTTGGAAGATTCAAAACTGTGCGAAAACATATCCGCTTTTAAAGAAGCAACTTAAAAACCGAAATTGTGAAATACCGTGCAGTAACAACGTAAGTCTTTTATATAACTCGTTTAGAAGGTTTTATCGAGAGCGAGTCTGAGCTCAAAAAAGTTGTTGACAAAAATATCAACATCATTAAATCTTAAAATATTTGATGTTTTGTAGATTATTTACCGACAAGCTTCTTCCGAACGAAATAAAAAAGCAAAACGCTGCACGGCTCGCGCAACGTTTTGCTTTTTTTATTGTTGAAATTATTATTCGGGAAAGTTTAAGGTTTTGATCAATTTTTTGAAACGCGGTTCGTCGCGCAAACTGTCAAGCTGCAGATCGATATTAATCCAGACGAGCCACGCGGAATTTTCCTCAAGCGATCTTTCAAGTTCGTTCAGTGCCAATTCTTTTTCACCTAAACCGGTATAAATTACCGCGCGCGCCGTCGGCGAAACGTATTTCTCTCTTTCTATTTTATCAAGCCGTTGAAGCATCTCCCGCGCTTGTCCGTGATTGCCTGCGGCGCCGTAACAATAACCCAATAATGCGATCGTTTGCTGAATCGGTTCGGCAACGACCACCTTTTCAAATTCGGCGATGGCTTCGGCACGGCGTCCCGAATGAAACAAAGCCCAGCCGAGATAATAATGCGCGCGTTTGTAGCCCGGATTTATTTCCAAAACAAGTTGAAATTGTCTGATGGCTTGGTCAAATTGCTTTTTATAACAGAGCGGAACGCCGCGAATCGTGCTTAAATACAGCGAATTTGTATCGAGTCTTTGCGCCTGTTCGATTTGCTCGAGAGATTCGTCAAATCTGCCCATCGCCGTCAAAAACCAGCTGTACCAATGCCGCGCCGACGCGTAATCGGGTTTTAGAGCGATCGCTTTTTGATGAAGCTTTTCGCATTGTTCCCAATCTTTAGTGATAAAACAATAATCGGCTTTGGTGGTATAACCTTCGGCAAGATTCGGGTCGAGTTCGAGCGCCTTTTCGACCGCCGCTTTAACATTCTGATAAACTTTGCCGGGCGGGAAATAGAGATGATGTCCGAGCAACAAATAAGAATCGGCAAGACTGACATAACCGAGCGGAAAATTAGGCGCGGCGGCAATGATTTCGTTTGCGCCTTGCAGACTTTTCAGTAAGCCTTCTTCGGTTCGCGTTTCCCAGAAAAATCGGTATTTCAGATATTTCTGATAAATTTCCGCATCATCGGGCATTTTTTGAACCGCTGACTTTTTGTTAATTTCAATCGTCAAAGCATTTGCGGCTTGGGTCGAAATTTCGTCCTGCATTTCAAAAAAATCGTTTGAAACAACCTCGAATTTATCCGCCCAGAGCGTGTCGCCGCTGTTTGTATCATGAAGCTGAAGATTAGCGCGAATTTTCGCGTCCAAGGTTTGGAGCGTTCCGCTTAAAACCACCTCGACCTCCAATTCCCGTCCGATCGAGATCGCGTCCATTTCGGTTTCGGCATATTT
>JBBQOA010000479.1:0-4102 GCA_038330465.1 Pyrinomonadales bacterium | reverse complement strand
GTGCAGATCGAAATCGCCCGTCCCCGTATAATCTCCCGCGCCTTTTGCCGTGTCCGCGACGATCTTTGTCGAAGTAAAATTGGCTTTCGGAAATTTTTCAACATCAAAAAAATCAGCCGTTTTCAAATGCGTGGTCAATTTTTCTTCATCGACAAATACTGAATTCATATCGATATCGACCGTCACGCTGCTTTCTTCGGGTTTTGCATTGACAAGATCGATCGTGCCCGTAAATACCTTGAAGCCGCCGTCGTGTTTGCCCGTCACTTTCGAGCCGGTAAATTCGACTTTGGAGTTTTCCGGTGTCAGCGGCAGCGCCGTGCCTTTGATCGCGGCTTTTGGCGCGGTCGTGTTGGCGGGTTGCGAGATCGTCGCCGAATTGGTCGTCGTCGCCTTCGGTTTGTTTGCCGCCGGATCTTCGCAAGCCGTTAAAAATAGTGATAAAGATAAAATACCAAGTGCAATAATTTTCATTTAATTTAATAATCTCAGCCGCCGCCGCAAAGTTTGACATCCATAACAGACGCATTTTTCGAGCGCCTCAGTGACTGATTTTTTCTCCTTTTCCAAATAGTTTTGTCTGCTGAAATTCTTTGAACTTTACCACGTTGCCGCGCTTTTTTTGGCGCTCGTCCATTCGTTCAGAAGATTTTCAAATTCCGTCTGAATCGAGACGTTTTTGTCCGCGATATACCAACGCTGCAAATTTTCCATCATCAACGGCTTTTCCAAACCGCGCGAACGCATTTCGATAAAAAGATCCATCGCCGCCTGCGGTCGCGGTCCCCAAATTCCGAGTTCTTCGAGCGTTTCCGCGTCGAGCGCGATCAATTTCGGGATCGAACGCGCATTATTCGTCAGATAGGCGTCCATTAATTCAAGATTTTCGTCGCGCAAAATGTAGCGCGTTTCAATATTCTCGCTTTCTGCCGCGATCTTTTCGATGATCGGAATATTCTGCGCCGCGTCGCCGCACCAGCCTTCGGTGATGATCAGCCAGATCTGTCTGCGCGCGGTGTTTTGCGCCGTTTCCTTTAAAGATTCGTTGATGAGAACAGTTTTTTCAAGCCGCTGCATCCGTTGTCGATTGAGCTTGCCGTAATTGAACATCGCGTCCGATTGATTTGTGCCGGTCGTTTTCCCGTCGAGCAGCAGATCGTCGATCAACTTGATATATTCCGCATACGTCATCGATTTTTCAAGATAATTTTTCATACTTCTCCGATTAACAAAATTTTTGTTAACTTTTCTTCCAAATCAGTTTATCCAAACTCCAGACGCCGCCGCCCGCAAAGAATAGATAGAAAAAAACAAAACAATAGATCACCGCGAGCTCGCCCTTATTGACAAACGGTAAAAACCCGCCTGAAGCATGCGCCATAAAATACGCGACCGCCATTAAACCGCTCAAAATAAACGCCGTCGCGCGCGTGAATAATCCGGCGGCGAGCAAAATTCCGCCGAAAAATTCAAGGATTCCGGCAACCAGCATCAAACCCGCCGCCGCCGTAAAGCCTTCCTTCGGCGGATAATTAAAAAGCTTCTGACTGCCGTGAAACAACATCAAAAAACCCGCGATGAACCGCAAAATACACAAAACACGCGGCGACCAGGCGTTCAAAATTTCATTCATTTATTATGCTCTCGAATTTTGTGACCAATCTATTGAACCAATCTCAATAAGATATTGCTGAAACGCAAAAACCACAGATAAACACGGATAAATTCCGAAGACATTCTCAGCAAAACAGTTGACAAATTTCCGGCGGAATTAAATCCGCGTTTATTGAAAAAATCCTGTGGTTTCATCGCCCTTCCCCTTGTTCGTTGATAACTTCCCTTGTTCGTAAAAATTAAACTCAAATCCGTTCGATCAATTCATGATCCGGCATCCGAACTTTCGGCAAATTCGTGAGCCAATCATTTCCCGTGTGACGATACCCGACCGCCGCCAGCACGACCGCCGAATAATCGGTCAGACCGAGAATTTCGTTAAATTGCGCGGCGTCGAAACCTTCCATCGGCGTCGCGTCAATGTTCAGAAGTGCCGCCGTTTGCAGAAGAAATCCGAGCGCGATATAAGCCTGCCGCGAATTCCAGACCTCGATATAACCTTCGTCAACCGCTTTTTTTGCCGAGCCTTTCATAATGTTTTCGTAATCCGTCAAAGTCTCGCGCGGAACGCCGCGAACTTCCGTGATGCGATCGACAAAATGCTCGACATCCGCATCGGTCAAAACCTTTTTATAGGCAATCACAACCAGATGCGAAGCATCCGTGATCTGCGGTTGTCCCCACGCCGCCGGTTTCAGTTTTTCGCGCAATTCCGGGTCGCTAATGACGATAAATTTGTACGGCTGCAGACCGAAACTCGACGGCGCGAGCGTTAGCGCCGTTTCGAGTGTTTCCCAATCTTCGGCGGAAACTTTTTTTGACGCGTCATAGCTTTTCGTCGCATAACGCCAGTTCAATTTCTCTAAAATCGCTTCTCTTGTTAAGTTTTCTCTTTTCATTTCAGTATTCATAATTAACGTTTTTGTAACCTCTTTTGATACAGTTTCAAACAATTTTTTTTAGGCTGATTCGATCTTTTCAATCACGTCGCGCAGTGTGTACTGATGTAGTTTTTCACTGATCGATTTGTCGATATCCTTTTGCAAACCACACAGAAACGCCGCCATATTTCTTCCGATCGGACAATCCTGATTTGCTTCTTTAGCATGCAAAGCAAAAACCTCACCGCACGGCAACGCCTTGTAAACTTCCGATAAATATATATCTTTCGGTTGTTTAGCGAGCGACGAACCGCCCGCCGCGCCAACTTGTGAAACAACTAGATTCGCGTCCTGCAAATTACTCAAAAGCCGCCGGATGACGACCGGATTCGTGTTGACGCTGCCTGCGATATAATCAGACTTAACGCGTTCGTCGCCGCTTTTGGCGAGAATCGTTAAAACGTGGATCGCGATTGCAAATTGACTATTAGCTGCCATATCTGTAATAAGATTAGTTACAATTCAAAATTCTGTCAAGCACAAATTACAAGATCTGTTTATTTTTTTAAAAATTGTCCGTGTGTCGGTCCTTAGATTTGATAAATGATCGATCCGTCGGTCAAAGCCGACGGCTACTTTTGTTGAGACAATTTAATAAATCTCTCCCCGCCAAGCCGCAAAGTTGCAAAGCGAAATCAAAACATTAAAAAACATAGATTACACAGTAATTAAAATTAAGTAGCCGAGCATTTTAGTTTTGGGTAATTGATTCGGAATAGTTGAGAGATACCGGATGAGAGATAAAAGATAAAATCTATCAGTTATCATCTTTCATCTCTCACTTATTCCGAATTTTGATCTAAAAGAATTTTGCTCGATTTCTTACTTATTTCCCGCCAAAGCTTTTTTATTTTTTTTCGGCGCTTACTTCGATACGCGCAAAAATGTCACAATCGTGACAAATTTGTCACATATTCAGCTCAAACAATTTCTTTCGGGGCGCGATTTTTCTGGTCGATCCCGCCATGATTTATTTCAGCGGGCGGTTCTTTGACCGGCGATGGAATCGGTTCGATCGGCGGAAGCGGAATTTTTTCAACCTCGCGGCGGCTTTCGTTTTCGCCTTCGATGTCCGAATGATTGCCGAATTCGTCTGTTCTTTCGGTTGAATTTATGTCGGGATTTGGAATATTTTGAATGTCCTGCATTTTTGTAATCTCCTTTTTATAATTTTGTAATCTTCTTTTTATAAAACGTTTAAAGTTCCATTGCGCTCCCAGCCGAAGTGCCGGAAAGTTTTTGTCTCGGAATCCGGCGCGGTGATCTTCGGAACGGTAATTTCGCCGACGACGATCACCGTTTTTTCGTTTGATCGATCATCTTCCGCAGGCAAGAGGGAGTTTTCGCCGTAAATTATCTCTTCGAGATTTTCTTCAAAAATATTAAAACTGACACTTTTATACATCGCATTTTTCATAACAAATAGATTTCGCCTGAGATTATGAAATGCAACTGATGTGCCGCAGAAAAAGACCTCTGTTTATTGATCGTTCGCCGATTTGCGCGGGAAACCGTAATGGATCGGAACGTCAAATATGCACGATTAG
>JBBQOA010000478.1:0-4119 GCA_038330465.1 Pyrinomonadales bacterium | reverse complement strand
GACATGCGGCTGGCGGACGATGGATTTCGCATTTTTTCGTCGGTTTACGGCGACGAGATCGATCCCAAACGATTTGACGAGGCCGCATCGCTCATCGAACCGCCCGTTCGCGAGGCCGAGGACGGCGCCAAATATTACCTTCTGCCGCCTCATCATTACGGCCTCGGCGTGACCGTCGAGACGTTCAAGATGCCGCGAAATGTGACCGGCATCGCGCTTGGAAAAAGCACTTATGCGCGTGCCGGTTTGCTCGTCAACACAACGCCGCTCGAAGCCGGCTGGACGGGACGCCTCGTCGTCGAGATCGCCAATCTCGCCAATCTGCCGCTCCGCGTCTATGTCAACGAAGGCATCGGGCAGATCCTGTTCTTTGAATCGGACGAAGATTGCGGCGTTTCGTATTCGGATCGCGGCGGCAAATATCAGGGACAAACCGGTTTGACCTTCGCAAAAGTTTAATTAGAAACGGTCTTGAAGTTGGAAATATAAATTTTGCGGCTTTAGTTTTTTTATTCGCTTAATGAACGGATAATTTATGTTTCCGGATTTTCCCGGTAAAAAAACTATGTCCAAAATATTGTTTACGATTTCAACTCTTTTTTTACTCGGTTCGCTTTTGAGCGGTCCGGCGCTGAGTCAGCAGAAGGTTTGCAAGCCGCGCGCCTTTGCCGCGCTTACAAAACTCCCGAAACTCAAATACAAATGCCGCGATGAGCTCAGCGATTATGAAGAAAAGATCTTAAAATATCCCGAGCGCCGCGCCGCCATCAAGCGTTACACGAAATTGCTCGAAAATTTGACCGACGCGGCGTGGTGGAAAACGAGTGTGACGGATTTAAATCTTTGTGATTTTCGCAAAAAATCCGGTGTTTTCAGCGCGGAAGAAAAGGAAAATTATAAGGAAAGTTATTTTCCTGATTTATCGGGAAACGATCAATTTAGAATGATCTCGGTTGCCGATCCTTGTTACCAAACGGGTTATAACGGGGCGAATGTATTTCTCCTCTATCGTAAAAATGGAAAGGTTTTCGTGTCCGAGATAATTGACGGTTATTTTTCAAGAGCGGACTTCGGACCCGGAATCAACTTCGCAACGCTTAACAACGCGCCGATCATCGAAATTTCAATGACCGGCGGCGGCATCTCGCCGACGGAAACTTATTATTATTTTACGATCGATAAAAAGACCAATAAAGCAATTCCGAAAAACATCTTCGAGAGCGACGATCATAAACTTTCCAATTCGATTTACTCACAGATGCTCATGGAAGATTCGGAATATTACGGTTTGCCGCCGAATTTAGAAGAACTGAAAATCATCAAAAACGGTCGTTTGGCAAAAAGCTTCGATATTTTTATCTATACCGGCGAGACCTTCGGCGATGACAATCACGAGAAATTTAAACGTTTGACCTTGCATTGGAACGGAAAATTTTACGAATAGCGAAAAGAATGTAAAATTGTTCTAATGCAGAAAATCGAAAACTATATCGGTGGCGAATTGACGGCGCCGCTTTCCGGCGAATTTCTCGACAATTACGATCCGGCAACCGGCGAAGTTTATAGCTTGATTCCCGATTCGGACGAACGCGACGTGGCGCGGGCGGTCGAAGCGGCACGTCAGGCTTTTCCCGTCTGGTCGCGAATGTCTGCCGAAGCGCGGCACGATCAACTGATCAAGATCGCCGCGCTGATCGAACGCGATCTCGACCATTTGGCGGAAGCCGAAAGCATTGATAACGGCAAACCGAAATCTTTGGCGCGAAGCGTCGATATTCCGCGTGCCGTGGCAAACTTTAAATTTTACGCGACCGCCGCGATGCACACTGCTTCGGAAGCGCACGAAACCGTCGGGCAGGCGATCAATTACACATTGCGGCAACCTTTGGGCGTCGTCGGCTGTATCAGCCCATGGAATTTGCCGCTTTATCTTTTTACGTGGAAGATCGCACCGGCACTCGCCGCCGGTTGCTGCGTCGTCGCCAAACCTTCGGAAATCACGCCGATGACGGCTTATTTGCTTTCAAAACTCTGTATCGAAGCAGGTTTGCCGAAAGGAGTTTTGAACATCGTTCACGGACTCGGCACAAAAGCCGGCAGCGAGATCGTGACGCACGAAGATGTCAAGGCAATTTCGTTCACCGGCGGCACGCGCACCGGCGAATGGATCGCCCGCGAAGCCGCGCCGAAATTCAAGAAACTTTCGCTCGAACTCGGCGGCAAAAATCCGAACATCATTTTCGCCGACTGCGATTACGAGGAAATGCTCGCGACAACGGTTCGTTCGTCGTTTTCAAATCAAGGGCAGATTTGTCTGTGCGGTTCACGAATCTTTGTCGAACGACCGCTTTATGAACGGTTCAAAACGGATTTTGTCGAACGTGTTGCGGAGCTCAAGATCGGCGACCCGCTCGATGATTTGACCAATATCGGCGCGGTCGTTTCGCGTCAGCATCTCGAAAAAGTTCTTTCCTATATCGAACTCGCCAAAACGGAAGGCGGACGGGTTTTGCACGGCGGAAACCAAATAAAACTTGACGGAAGATGCGAAAATGGTTGGTTTATCGAACCGACGATCATCGAAGGTCTCGCCTTTGATTGCCGCACGAATCAAGAGGAAATCTTCGGCGCGGTCGTCTCGATTCAACCTTTCGACACGGAAGACGAAGTTTTGAAATACGCAAATTCGGTCGAATACGGCTTGTCGGCAACCGTTTGGACGGAAAATCTTTCACGCGCGCACCGGATCGCGGAACGCATCGAAGCGGGCATCGTCTGGATCAACTGCTGGCTTTTGCGCGATTTAAGAACGCCATTCGGCGGCGTCAAACAATCCGGAATGGGACGCGAAGGCGGTTTCGAGGCTTTGAAATTCTTTACCGAAGAGAAGAATGTTTGTATCAAGATAAATTACTAAGAAACGTGTAAAAAATAATTTGTAATGATAGTTTAGAGGCGTGTCTGTGACCGCCGGACAACTGTTATAATTTATTTTTTCATATTCCTAACTGCGGATTAAGTCAGTCGCGATCCGCGACGCGTCCATTCCCTGACTTTTGTACATTCGGCAACGGTGCGACGAATGCACAGTGCGAACGGTTCAAATTAGATTATGAAAATCAAAAAATCAACGCGTTTTCACGAGCGGACGAAAATCGAAATTCCGGTCGAGGTAATTTACAACGAGGGCGCCGAAAATGCGTGGAAGGAAAATACGCTGACCGATGAAATAACGATCTGCGGCGGCGGTTTTACGCTTTCGCGCCCCGTCGAACCGAAGCGTTTGGTGCGTTTGCGGCTGCCGATGCCGAAAGGTTTTCGGCTTTTTGATTTCGGCAAAACGCAATACGATATTTGGGGCGTGATTCGCTATGTTCGGTTGATTCACGCAAACACTCAGGAAGGGATTCGCGTAAAAGTCGGCGCGGCACTTGTCGGCGACAATCCGCCACGAAGTTTTCTCAAGGATCCGGCGACTTTGTATGACCTGAAACCCGTTTTGCGAAAAGAAGCTTTGTGGGATTTGCGCGAATTGCCGCGCCACACGGGACGCTATGTGCGTCCGGCGGAAGAACGCCGAAACATTTCGGTGAAGGTCGTTCTCGAAACGATCGGTGAGCACGGACAAATCATCGAATCCGTCGTTGCCGAGACGCAGAATATCAGCGAAACCGGAATGGCGGTCATCACCAAATTTTCCGCGCAATGCCCGAACTTTATTTTGGTCAGATCGATCAACCAAAGCCTTTCCCTGCTCGCCAAAGTGCGCGGAATGCGCGTCCTCAACACCGACAATAAAATGCGTCTGCACCTCGAATTTCTCAGCGGCAAATGGTTTGTTTAGGAAACTTTTTTACAAAAAGAATTTCAATTGATGGATTGAGGTATAATTTTTCTATGAGTAACGAAACACAACCGGTCAGAATTGAAACAGGCGAAGAAGTGGCGTTTGAATTGATGAAATTCATCGCCGAGAAAGAAAACAAACAACTTGCGGCGGAAGAAGTGCGCGATTATTATCTCGATCTGTTCGTCGAATGCGCGGCGGTCGTCTATGACGGCGCACGGGCTTCGGACGAATAATTTTGAGTAGTGTAAAATAGATATTATGCAAACTAA
>JBBQOA010000477.1:0-4120 GCA_038330465.1 Pyrinomonadales bacterium | reverse complement strand
GCCGCCGTCATGATGACGCATAATTACGAACGCGACCGCGAGATATTATCCAGACTTTTGCAATCGAATGTTTTCTATATCGGTGCGCTCGGACCGAAACGGCGCACCGAAAATCTGTTGCAGGAATTAAAGACGCGCGGTGAAAATGTCAGCTCCAGAAAATCACAAAAACTCCACGCGCCGGTCGGGCTCGACATTGGCGCGGACACGCCCGAAGCGATCGCGCTTTCGATCATCGCCGAAATTCAAGCCGTCAAAGCCGCGCGCACCGGCGGATTTTTGCGCGAACGGAAGGGTTCGATCTATGGACGAGATTAAAAAGTAATATCAGCGCAAACATTTGGTTAAATTTTGCCTCGATCAAACAAAATGTTGGCATAATTATTAATAATTGATGATCTATCCGCGAAATCCGCGTCAATCTGCGGCTCAAAACAAACCGATCGGCATCATCGTTCTCGCGGCGGGCGCGTCCCGAAGAATGAATCAACCCAAACAACTGCTGCAATTTGAAGGAAAAACGCTTTTGCGCCGCGCAGTCCTGACTGCAATCGAATCGATTTACACGCCCGTCATCGTCGTTTTGGGCGCAAATTTTGACAAGACAAAGGCGGAGATCGACGATTTGAATGTTGAAATTGTTTTTAATCAAGATTGGCAGACAGGTTTGAGTTCGTCGATCAAAACCGGAATCGAACATCTCTTAAAGAGCGCGCCGGACACTTCGGCTTGCGTCATCACACTCGCCGATCAGCCGTTTGTGAGAGCAAACCATTTGAACCTTTTTGCCGAAAGGTTTAATCGATCAAATGATCTGATCGTTGCCGCCGAATATAACGAAATTCGCGGCGTGCCCGCGCTTTTTGGACGCGAAGTTTTCGCTGATTTCAAAGAACTTTCAGGCGATAAAGGTGCAAAGATCGCGATTGAAAAATGGCGCGCAAGGCTTTCGACGATCGATTTGCCCGAAGCCGCGCTCGATATCGACACGCCCGAGGATTATTCAAAGCTGAAACAATAAATTTCAAATAGACAATTTTCTAAAACAGTCCAAGATTTCTTTGCGACTTGGCGCCTTGGCGGGAAAAGTTTTTTATTATCTCGCGGTAGTTTATGGTCATTTAAAGACTTTTTTCCCGCCAAGGCGCAGAGGCGCGAAGAATCGACCGCGATGAGTCCGAAAAGATCGGAAAAACCTGAAAATTGAAAACCGATAGCTGATAGTTGATAGTTTTTCCCCGAAAACTATTTCAAATTCTTATCAAATCCATAAATTCATTTCCGAAACCGCGGCTTGTCGTGAGAAAATCTGTTTGGAATTATATATATTTATGTCAAAGGCTTGGGAAATCGAAAACTTCTTATCGGAACGCGACAATCAACTGTTGATCGACGGCGTTTCGGCTCTCGAACTCGCGAATAATTACGGCACGCCGACTTTTGTCTTTTCGGAGACGCGCATCCGAAATAATATCGAACGATTAAAACGTGCCGAAAAGTTTATCGATTGCCCTCTGAAAGTTTGCTATGCGGCAAAAGCCAATTCGAATATGGCGATTCTGCGTGCGGTCAAAGAAGCCGATTGCGATTTGGAAGTCAATTCGGGCGGCGAATTGTGGAAGGCGCTGAAAATCGGCTTTCGCGGCGATCAATTGATCTTCAACGGGACGAGCAAAGAGGTTTGGGAGATCGAAGCGGCAATCAACGCGGAAATTTATGCGATTCAGGTCGATTCGCTCTATGAATTATCGTTGATCGAAGCGGCGGCGCGGCGCCAAAAAAAGATCGCCAATGTCTCGCTGCGCCTTGTTCCCGAGATCGAAACCAATACGCATTCGGGCTTGCAAACCGCGCTGCTGACTTCCAAATTCGGGATGATGCCGGATGAAGCCCTGCAGGCAATTCAGACTTACAAGGATTCGGAATTTCTCGATCTGTGCGGCGTGCATCTGCATATCGGCTCGCAAAATCCGGCATCCGAACCGTATTCCGATGCCTTAAAGAAACTTTTTGAAAATCTCGAAAAGTTCTATATCCACACCGGTTTAAAACTCTCGCACTTAAATCTCGGCGGCGGATTTCCGGTCAATTACTTGCGCGACAATTCGCACGAGATCGATTTCCCGCAAGCGCAGCGCGAGATGTTTGCCGCCGATTTCGAACCGGCGGACGCGATCAAAACCGCGTGGCAAACGATTAAAGATGCCGCACGCGATTCAGATGCCGAAAATCTGCTCGAAAATATCACACTTCTCATCGAACCCGGCAGAAGCGTCATCTCGGATGCGGGACTTTGCCTGACAACGGTCAGAAATAAAAAAGAACGACCTTTGGCAGACGGAGATTTGAAAACCGAAAACCCGGCAATCGGCACTGAGCACTCAGCACTCAGCTCAGATTCCTGGCTTTTGACCGATGCCGGTTTTAATATTCTGCTCTCGATGGAAACTTACAAGTGGTATTATCATCTGATCTCGGCGGCGCGCGCAGCGGAAGCTCACGATTTTCCGTATAAGATTGCCGGACCTCTGTGCGACGGCGGCGATGTCTATTTCGATATCGAAGGCGATGGGCGATTGCCCGATTACCGACTGTTGCCCGAAAATGTGGAGCCCGGTGAAGTCCTCGCGCTGCTCAATTGCGGAGCCTATTCGATCGCGCAGATGTTTCAATACAACGGGCGTTTTCTGCCCTCGGTCGTGTTGGTCAGAACCGACGGCGAGGTCGAATTGATCCGCCAACGCGACCGTTTCGAAGACCTGATCATCAACGACATCTTTTAGAATCTGCCTGTATTCATATCAACTTTTGCTTGATAAACCTGTCAGAACCATCTGCGGTAGCGGATGGTTGAATGACGGTCTTTTGAATGTTTGAATTAATCCATCCGCTACCGCAGATGGTTCTGACAAATTGTTTCATCCGCAAAGAATTTGGTGTCTTTTTTATCAAAAGATGACTTATTCCCCGCAGGGATCGATGCTTTCCCCGCAGGGTTTGAATCTTCCAACGTAGGGAATAAGTCTTTCTCTGCGGGGAATAAACGCAACCCTGCAGGGAATAAGCGCAACCCTACAGGGAATCGATCCAACCACAAAGGGTAATGTCCATTCCCTTGGATTTTGGTTTCTTCCTTTACAAATGAATGGTCTTCTTTTGTGATTGTTGGTCGCAAAACTCCGCCGACAGAAGCTTTCCGCTCTTTGTTGAATGCTAAAATTATCGGGTGAATTCTTTTTTAAGAAAATAGACTTATTAAACGACGCGTTCAGGTCGAAACCTGCGGCGCTGCAAAGCATCCGCGCCGGTCGAATGTCGTGTTTTTACTGGCAGTATTTATCAACGCCTGCGGTCGTCAGCTTTCGGCAAATGATCGCGAATAAAGTTGAATTCATTGGAACATTTTCTTCGTTTTCGAGGGCTAATTTATATAAAACGGGCGTCAGTTTGTAAGCGGCGTCGATCGGGAGCTTGACGGATGCGTCCAATTTCGCGCAAAGCAGTTCTTTTGTTTCTTTTTGGGCGAGAATGTTTTCGGCATTGGCAGTTAATTCGGCGACTCTCATGTGCTTTTCTTGGTAATAAGTGGAAGTTGATATTATTTTTCCGACCAAACTCATAAAGATCGATTCGAGACACCCGTCGCGCGGCGAGTTTTGGACATCATCAAAAGCTTTACTTTGAAAAGATTCGAGAAGCCAGATGTTTCGATAAACTTTCTCTTTGAATTCATCAAAACTCAACAATTTTTCGCGCGGCTCTGCCATAAAACTCCCAAACTATCAACCTTCGGCTTTCACGATGATCGCGTGAATGACGGCTTTGTCCGCCTCGCTTAGTTCGAAAATGTATTGTTCGTAGATCTCCGCGAGATTGGCAAGCGCGACCGCCTGACTGCTTTCATCGCGAATCTTGGCGATCGTTTCGAGATTTTCGAGCGTGATCTCACGCGCCCGCGCGGTTTCGCCCCATTCGGCAAATCGTTTCGCCAATTCGTCATAAGCATTTGAACGCGAAGCCAGCTGCGCGACGCTTTCCGCAAGATGCGCGGCTTCATTCAGGGTTTTGACGGCTTCTTCGTGCTTTTCGAGTCGATGGTGCGCGTCGGCAATGCCGATAA
>JBBQOA010000476.1:0-4121 GCA_038330465.1 Pyrinomonadales bacterium | reverse complement strand
TTGCACCCTCGAAAAAAAAAAGCGCCCCTCTTTTTTCAACGTGCCGCGCTTTTTTGTCTGCGTTTGAAGATCGTTCTTAACAATGTCAGCCAATAAATCACAGATCGACAATTCAGAAAGATTGAATTTCCTCGACCTCGAAAATTGTCTCCCCTTCAATCGCAAACTCGCTCTTGAAAGAAGGGATCGGCATCTTAAATTCAAGTCCGTTCGCTAAGATCTTTTCCGAGTGCGCGACGTCCACCGGTCTCGAAAACAAATAACCTTGTCCAAATTGACAGCCGAGAGCTTGCAATTGAACTAACTGTTCGATAGTTTCGATACCTTCGGCGACGGCTTCGAGATGCAGATTTTGCGCGAGCATCAAAATTGTCCGGACGATCTCGCCGCTTTTCGTGTCAGAATCCATTTTGTTGATGAATGAACGGTCAATTTTGAGCGTATCGAACGGAAAGCGGTGCAGATAGCTCAACGATGAATAACCCGTCCCGAAATCATCGGTTGAAAGCGAAATACCGAGCGCGCAAAGATCATTGAGAACATTGAGGGCGGTTTCGCTGTGTTCCATGATCATCGTTTCGGTTACTTCCAGATTCAGATAGCGCGATTTAAGCCCGGTTTTTGCCAAAACTTCCCTGACTTGCGCGGTCAATGACGGATGCATCAATTGTTTTGCCGAAAGATTAACGCTGACCGAAAGCGGTCTCGCACGCGGAAAACGGTTTTGCCAAACACCGATTTGACGGCACGCCTCTTCCAAAACCCATCTGCCGATCGGAATGATCAAGCCGGTTTCTTCGGCGACGCCGATAAATTCATTTGGCGCGATCAAACCGTGTTCGGGATGCTGCCAGCGGATCAGTGCTTCAAATTCTTCGACTTCGCCCGTGTTCAGATTGACGATCGGTTGATAATAAACCCTGAATTCATTACGGTCGAGCGCTTTGCGTAGATCGTTCTCGACCTGTAAGAGATTCATATTGCGGATGTGCATCGCGTGGTCGAAGATCTCATAGCGAGCTTTGCCCGAATCTTTGGCGCGATACATTGCCGTGTCGGCGTCGCGCAGAAAATCTTCGGGTTTGCGGTAAATTTCATCCGAAATGATGATCCCGATACTGGCGGACGTGAAAATTTCGTAACTATCGATCTTAAACGGCTTGTTCAAAGCGTTTTGGATCCGCTCGGCAACTCGCTTCACATCCGAATTTTCGCCGGACTTTTTCAATAAAATCGTGAATTCGTCGCCGCCCAAACGCGAGACGACATCGCGGGGTCGAACACAGTTTTTGAGCCGTTTGGCAATAGCCATCAATAATTTATCGCCGACAATATGCCCGAGACTATCGTTGATGATCTTAAAACGGTCAAGATCGAGAAATAAAACGGCAAACCGAAAATCATTTTCAACCGTCGCGCGGTCGATCGCCGCTTCGAGATGATTTATAAACGCGGAACGGTTCGGCAAATTCGTCAAGGTGTCGTGCTGGGCATAATGCAGCAGTTTCTCTTCCGCCCGCACCCGTTCGGAAATATCGCGAAAGCTACAAACGCGCCCGACCGGATTTTCTTCGAGATAATGCGGCTGCGAATAGCGTTCAAACACGCGTCCGTCCTTAAACTTGATGGTCGTCAGGGCGGTCGCCAACGGGTTTTCATAAAGCGCGGCGGTTTCCTGCTCGAATTTTTTCGGCTCTTTTAATTGCGATTTTATATGATCTAATATTGTCGAAGTGCTTTTTTGCTCGGCAATATGCGGCGGTATCCGCCACATTTCGAGAAACTTATTGTTGTTAACGACGATTTCGCCATCGGGGTTTATTACGACAATACCGTCGTTTGATGATTCAAGTGTCGAGGTCAGCAGCGAAACTGTTTTGTGAAGCGAGTTCTCCGCTCGTTTGCGCTCGGAAATGTCGCGGGCAATGCCCTGCACACCGACCGGTTTACCATTTTTGAAAATCAATCTTGTGCTGAGTTCGAGCGAAACACGCTGACCGGTTTTGGTCAAGATTTCGAGCTCGTAGGTGTGCGCGACTTCTTTGGTAAGTTTGCGGGTAATCATCTGCCGCGCTTTCTCCAGATATTCCGGAGCGACGACCTGCGCGATGTTGATCGTCCCGTTCACGGCTTCCTCGCGCGAGTAGCCGGTAATTAGTTCGCCGGTGCGGTTGAGCGATGTAAAAACACCTTCAAGATTGTGCGTGTAAATCAAATCGTTGGCGTTCTCAAACAGATCGCGGTACCGTTCCTCGCTTTCCTTTAAGGCTTCTTCCGTCTGTTTTCGTTCGGTCACATCGCGGGCGATGCCCTGCACACCGACCGGCGCGCCGTTTCTGAAAATAACACTGCTGTTGACTTCGAGCGTCACCAGACGTCCGTCTTTCGCGATGCACACGACTTCATAAACGGTCTGTTTGGCTCCCGAAGCAATTTTTTCAGCCAGCATTTTCTGCGTCAACTGCAAGTGTTCGGGAACGACGACCTGCTTCATATTCATTTTGAGAACTTCTTCGCGGGTAAAACCGAAAACCCGTTCCGCCGCCTGATTGATCGAAACATAATTGCCCGCGAGATCGTGAATATAAATCAAATCATTCGCATTTTCAAAGAGATTGCGGTAGCGCGCCTCGCTTTCGCTCAATTCCTTGATCGCTTCTTTGCGGTCAGTGATATCGAGAATAATTCCCTGCCAGCAAACAACAGTTCCCTCTTTATCGTGAACAAAACTGCCGCAATTGCTGACCCATCGAATATTTCCGTCTTTGGTGACAATGCGGTATTCATAATTGGTTTCTTCACCCGCCAGCATCGCCGCTTCGGTTTGCTCGAGAATGCGTTTGCAATCTTCGGGATGAATGACCCGCATCCACATATCGGGTTTATTTTCCCAATCGGCAAGCGGATAACCGAGCGATTCAAAATCCGGACTGACATAAAAAGGGGCGAACGGCGGATTCGGCTCGACAGCATAAAACATCACGGGAAGATTTTCGATAAATCCGCGAAATTTTGCTTCATTTTCACGCAGGACGTTTAAGCTTTGAGTGATTTCGGCATTTTTAGTTTCAATTTGCGATGAAACCTTGATGAGACCCTTATTTTTGTCTGACATACCTAAAGATGTTCTCGTGAACAACTGCTCATCATTATTAAATATTTGATCGACGGATCGGGTAAAGGTGTCGGGAATCCGTCAATATTTAAAATGTAAGTATTATTTATTAAGTCATTTTTGTTCAAAAAACTGAGCTAAAATATATATTTCAGTAAATTCATGGAAAACTGTCATCGTTATTCTACGCAATCGTCATTCCACATTTGTTCAGACCGGATCGGCAACCGAATTATTGAACTTTGGAAACCTCCAAAACCCGGTTACCGACGATCGAAAAAGATGCGCTGAGAACCGGCACGGGAAACTTGTAATTCAATCCGTTGCTCAGTATTTTTTCAACCTCGGACGCGGCAACCGGTTTGGAAAAAAGATAGCCTTGCGCCAGATTACAGCCAAGTTCGCGCAGTCTTATTAACTGTCTTTCGGTTTCGATGCCTTCGGCGACCACTTCAAGATTAAGATTTTCCGCAAGGGTCAAAATAGTGCGGACAATTTCTTCACTTTTGGCATCCGAATCCATTTTGCCGATAAACGAACGGTCAATTTTCAAACGCTCGAACGGAAAGCGGTGCAAATAACTCAAAGACGAATAACCCGTCCCGAAATCATCCGTGCTGAGCCGGACGCCGAGCGCACAAAGCTCCGATAATACATCGAGCGCGGCTTCGGCGTTGTCCATCACCATCGATTCGGTCACTTCAAGCTTCAGACAATCGACCGGCAAGCTTCCCGAATGCATAATTTCCTTGACCTGTTTGATGAGATTCGGATGCATCAATTGTTTTGCCGAAAGATTGACACTGACCGAAAACTGGCGGTCAGGAAATTTTCCACGCCATTCACTGATCTGACGGCAGGATTCTTCCAAAACCCAATCGCCGAGCGGCACGATCATTCCCGTTTCTTCGGCGACCGGAATAAATTCACTCGGCGCGATCAACCCGAGTTCGGGATGCAGCCACCGAACCAGCGCCTCGAATTCATTTGTTTCGCCCGTGTTGAG
>JBBQOA010000475.1:0-4121 GCA_038330465.1 Pyrinomonadales bacterium | reverse complement strand
AAACTTCTCATCGCCGACGCCAATTGTTTCGGCGGCACGATCAGTTTTCGCGTTTCCAGACTGAGCCAGCCGCCGATGGTCGTCAAACTTGCCGCGAGCTTTCCATCTTCGCGAAAAAACTCGTTGCGAATTCTGAACCGCTTCGCGTCGTCGCTCAACCCGGCGCTTTCGAACGTGATCCTGATTTTGTCGAGCATATACATTTCTTTGTAATAAGTTATTTCGTCCTTCATAATGACCGGACCAAATCGCAGCCGCTGAAATTCGTGAACCGGAAAACCGTTTTCCGTAAAGAAAAACATCCGCACATCGACCGCCAGATCAAGAAACGAAGTATTTCCGAGATGCCCGTTAAAATCGACATTTGCCCAACCGACATGAAATGTTTTTTCGTAGATTTGATTCATCAATCAAACTTTCGGCAAACCGTTTTTGGCGATGCCCGCGACAATTTCGCAAAACCGGTCGAGTTCCCAAAGCGTCGTGTAAACATTCGGCGTGATGCGGATGCCGGTAAATTCGTCGTGAACGATCGGCGTCGTAAAAATTTTGTGTTTCGACATCAAGTAACCGCCGATCTTGACGGGATCGACGCCTTCGATCTTGAAATTGGCGATCGCGCACGATTGATTTTCGTCAAACGATGTGTTGAAACCGACATTCGGAAAATCTTTCAGTTTATTCATCCAATAACGCGATAAATACCTGAGCCGCGCTTCTTTGCGCTTGCCGCCGAGCGCGTTGTGAAACAAAACGGCTTCACCGATCGCGAGCCGCATCGCGGCGGAATGCGTGCCGATCTCTTCAAATTTGCGAATGTCGTTTTTGTTGCGGTCTTCCGAAGCCATCAACGCCCAAATGCGCGGAATTTTGTCCTTTTTGACATAGAGCATTCCCGTTCCCTTCGGCGCGTAAAGCCATTTATGTAAGGAAGTTCCGAAATAATCGCAGCCGAGATCGGCTTGTTTGAAATCGAACTGCGCGAACGAATGCGCGCCGTCCACGATCGTTTCGATCCCGCGCGCCCGCGCCATTTCGCAGACCTTTTTGACCGGCATAATTTGCCCCGTCAGATTGATCTGATGCGACATCAGGATCAGTTTCGTTTTCGGCGTCACGGCGCGTTCGAATGGCGTCGCGAGATCATTGAAATCCTTCGGTGCGACCGGCACTTTGATCAAATTGAGCTTCAAACCTTCACGCATTTCGCGTTGCTTTAAGGTCGTCAACATCCGCGGATAATCCTGCGTCGTTGTCAGGATCTCGTCGCCGGGTTTGAAATCCATTCCCATCAAAAGGATTTCGAGCGATTCCGAAGCGTTGCGCGTGATCGCGATCTCTTCCGCGTCACAGCCGAAGATTTCCGCAAGTCCCGTCCGAATCGTTTCCGATTGCGGCTCAAGCAGCTGCCACATCGTATAAGCCGTCGCGTCTTCCTGCTGCCACGTATAGCGGACAAAGGCTTCGGTGACGATCCGCGGGCTTGGCGAAACGCCGCCGTTATTGAGATTGACGATGCCGCGCGTGACGGAAAACGATTGCTGAAGGGTTCCCCAAAAATCTTCATCCATCGCAACCAATTCGGGCGCAAGATGATCGATCTCGCGCGTTTCTGCCTGCAAATTCTCAACCAGCGAGGCAACGACCGAAGACGACAAAGCCATCATTCCGAAGCCTTTGCCGACCGAAGATAAGAATTTTCGCCGATTAAAATCACGAGCGAACGAATTTTCTAAAGTCATTTTCGCTCCTTGTAACTGAAAAATTTGTTAAATCAAACTGTTTAAGCCTGCAACCAAATCATCGATTTGCGCTTTCGTGTTCGTTTCCGTCACGCAGACGAGAAAATCGTTATCGCTGCCCGCGTAATATTTCGACAACGCAAGCCCGCCGACGATTCCCTTTTCGGTGCGGATCGATTCTAAAAGTTCACTTGCGTTTTGCGGCGCGCGAACAACAAATTCGTTAAAGGTCGGTGACGAAAACGGAATCAAAAAACCTTCGATTCCCGCGATCTGCTTTTTCGCGTAAGCCGATTTTTGCGCGTTCTGCAACGCAACTTCCTGCAAACCTTTTTTGCCCATTGCTTCCATATAAATCGTTGCGGCAAGCGCGATCAAACCCTGATTCGTGCAGATGTTCGAGGTCGCTTTTTCGCGCCGGATATGTTGTTCGCGCGTCGCGAGTGTCAGCACGAAACCGCGATTTCCGTTTTTGTCGTAAGCGATTCCGACGAGTCTGCCCGGAATATTGCGGAGGTATTTTTCTTTGCACGCAAAAAGCCCGAGATGCGGACCGCCGAACGACATCGGAATCCCGAAAGATTGTCCTTCGCCGACAACGATATCCGCGCCGCATTCGCCCGGCGTTTTAAGTAATCCGAACGAGATCGCTTCGGTCACGACAACGACCAGCAGCGCACCGACCGCGTGAGCTTGTTCAGCCAGAACTTGCAAATCTTCGACGCAGCCGAAAAAATTCGGCGACTGCACAACGAGCGCGGCGGTTTTGTCGTCAAGTTTATTCAGATCGGTGTCCAAAACGCGTCCCGTCGATTTATCAAAACCGATCGTTTCAAATGTCGAATTGCCGTGCTGCGTATAGGTTTTGGTAACTTCTTCGTATTCCGGATGAACGGTTTCGGCAATCAGAAATTTATCGCGCCGCGTGACGCGCTGCGCCATCAGAACCGCTTCGGCGGTCGCCGTCGAACCGTCATACATCGAAGCGTTGGCAACATCCATTCCGGTGAGTTGCGCGATCAAGGTTTGAAACTCGAAAATATATTGCAGCGTCCCCTGCGAAATTTCGGGTTGATACGGCGTGTAGCTCGTAAAAAACTCGCTGCGTTGGATCAGATGATCGACGATCGTCGGTGAAAAATGCGAATAGACGCCCGCACCTAAAAACGAAGGTTTGCGCGAAGCCGGATTTTTTGCCGCTAAATCTTCCATCGCGCCGATCACTTCCGATTCCGCGAGCGGCTCGGTTATTTTCAGCGGACGATTTAATTGAACGTTCGCCGGAATCGAGCGAAAAAGCTCGTCGGCTGATTTCAGACCGACGATTTCCAGCATTTCATCACGCTCTTCGGGTGAATTTGGTATGTATCTCATTTCTATTTTGGATTGCGGATTTTAGATTTTGGATTTCTGTTCGAGCGAAATATTGAGTTAGTCAGCATAAATTTCACTCCAACATCCAAAATCTAAAATCCAAAATTACGCGTTAGCAGTTAGGTATTCTTCGTATTCTTCCGATGAAAGCATGCCGTCGGCTTCGTTTGGATTTTCCATTTTTATTTTCAGCATCCAAGCCGCGCCGTATGGATCATTGTTGACATCTTCGGGGGTGTCGTTGAGCGTTTCGTTGACTTCCGTTACTTCACCCGCGATCGGCGTAAAGATTTCGGAAACCGCTTTGACCGATTCGACCGAACCGAACGCTTCATGCGAACCGAAAGTATCGCCGGCACGCGGCAGATCAACATAAACAACATCGCCGAGCGAATGCTGTGCATAATCCGTGATACCGATCGTTGCCACATCGCCATCGACCTTCACCCATTCGTGATCTTTGCTGTATCGTAAATTCTCAGGAATATTTGACATATTTTATTTATGATTTGTGATTTGTGATTTGCGATCGGTAAATTAAATTTTGCAAATTATGTTCGTTTTTTCGCCAAAAAACAAAAAAACTCGTTTTCAAACGCAAATCGGAAATCGAAAATTACTTCTCCCTTTTATAAAACGGCGTCGGTACGATTTGCGCCGCTAATTTTTTTCCTCTGACATCAATTGTAATTTCTTGTCCGTTTTTTGCAAATTCCGTCGGCACGAAAGCCAGTCCGATATTTTTTTTCAAGAACGGCGCGGGGCTTCCCGACGTCACGACGCCGACCTTTTGATCGCCGATATAGACATCCATTTCGTCGCGCGCAATCCCGCGGTCAACCATTTCAAACCCGACGATCTTGCGTTTGACGCCTTCCGCTTTTAATTTTACAAGTGGTTCGCGCCCGATAAATTCACCTTTATTCGGCTTGCAGATCCAGCCCAAGCCCGCTTCGAGCGGTGAAATATCGTCGCTCAATTCGTGACCGTAAAGCGACATCGCCG
>JBBQOA010000474.1:0-4123 GCA_038330465.1 Pyrinomonadales bacterium | reverse complement strand
ATCAAACGCGCCGTCGAAGTCGGTTTCGGGATGGCGATCGTGCCTTACCCGTCGGTGCAGGACGAGGAAAAAAACGCTCAGCTGGCAGTTGTTCAATTAGCCGAAAAAGAATGGATTCGCCCGGTCGGCGTGATCCATCGCAGCGACCGGAATCTGTCGCTCGCGGCAAAGAAATTCGTCCAACTGCTCGAAGAGGGTTCGGCAAAACCTTAACATTTGGCGGTTTTAGGTTTATAATCGCAACATTTCTTTCTAATTCGACTTTTTCACTTTACGCTTAAGGAGAGTTTCGTTATGAGATTTGTCGCCGATTTCTTTAAAACAATCCATCCGTTTTCGCTTATTTTGGTCTTCTTGCCCGTCTTTTTATTCTGGCATTTTGCGCCTCGGGCGGAATCTGCCGAAACGCCTGAAAACTCGTTTGAGCCGGCAAATTACGATATTCGCACCGACAAAAGCGCCGGCGCCCGACAAGCGATCGACCGATTTATCGCCGACGCGGGCAAGACCGCTGAATTGCTCGCCGCCGACCGCGAGAAAATGCGCCGGGCGGAACAAGCTCCGCGCTCAAATTCGGTCAAGCTCAAAATCGAATATAACGAAGATCTGCGAATTCCCGAAACGATCGCGCCTGCCGATTCGGAAACCGGTCGTTTTCTGACTCCGCCAAGCACTGCCGAACGCGCCGCCATTCTGCGCGCCTTTCTCAAACAAAACTCTGCATTGATCGGTTTGCGCGCCCTTCAGATCGACGCGCTCACGACGACCGCCGATTACACAAACCCCGTCGGCAATCTTTCGTTCGTCCATTTTGAACAAAGGATCAAGAACGTGCCCGTTTTTCGCGGCGAGGTCAAAGCCGGATTTACCAAACGCGGCGAGCTCGTCCGCGTCATCAACAATCTCGCGCCGAAGCTCGATGACGAAAATCTTGCGACCGATTTCGGCAGCGCGGAAACGGCAGTTAAATCAGCTGCGCAAAATATCAATGCCGAGATCGGCGACGCTGATACGCAAAGAATCGAATCGGCTTCAAGCGACCTGAAGATCGTCTTCGAACGCGGACAATTCGCCGACCGGACGACGGCGGAAAAGATGTATTTCCCGATCGATGCGGGCATCGCGCGGACGGCGTGGCGCGTACTTTTGTGGACGCGCGCCGACGCATTTTATCTGATCGTTGACGCGCAAACCGGAACGCTTTTGTGGCGCAAAGACATCACCGCTTATCAAAGTCTGCCGGCAACTTTCAATGTTTACGGCAATGCCGCGAGTTTGTTGAAAACCGCCGACAGCCCGGCGCCGCTAACGCCCGGCTGCATCACGCCGCTCAGTTGTCCCGAACCGACGCTCATCAACCGCCAGAGTTTTACGCTCGTCGGCAACGAAACGCCGTACGTGTTTAATAATCTCGGCTGGATTCCCGATACCGGTTTGCCCGTCCGCACGCCCGCCGACAATAATGTCACCGACGGCAACGCGGTCGAAGCCGGACTTGACCGCGACGGCACGCAGGGCGTTGACGCGCCCGTCGCGGGAAATCCGAACCGCGTATTTAATTTTACATACAATCCTGCCCCGGGAAATCCGCCGCCGGGCGAAGGTCCGCTGACGACCGAATATCAAAAAGGCTCGGTCACGCAAGCCTTCTACGCGGTCAATCGCTGGCACGACGAGCTGTATCTTTTGGGATTTACGGAAGCGGCGCGAAATTTCCAGCATTTTAATTTCGGACGCGGCGGCACGGAAGGCGACCGTATTTCCGCCGAAATTCAGGATTCGAGCGGCACCAACAGCGCGAGTATGACAACCCCGGCAGACGGCGGTCGCCCGCGACTGCAAATGTTTATCTGGACCGGCACGACGCCGAACCGCGACGGCGCGTTGGACGGTCAGGTTCTGATCCACGAGGTCACGCACGGACTCAGCAACCGTCTGATCGGAAATTCAACCGGCTTAGTGTCACCGATGGCAAGCGGAATGGGCGAAGGCTGGTCGGATTTTTTTGCGCTCGCGCTTCTCGCCGAACCGACTGATGCGATTGCCGCGACCTATCCGATCGGCAGTTACGCGCCATTCGGTGCATTGCCCGGCAGCGGTGATTATTATTACGGAATCCGCCGTTTCCCGACCGCCGTCAAATCCTTTGTCGGTGATAACGGTTTTCCGCATAATCCTTTGACTTTCGGGAATTTGAATCAGGGAAACTGCACTACTTTTAACAGCGCATTTCCGCAGCGCTTTGTCAGCTTTTCAAGTTGCAGTCAGGTCATATACATCGGCGAGGTTTGGGAAAATGCGCTCTGGGAGATTCGCGCCCGCTTTATTCAGCGGCTCGGCGCGGCGGAAGGCAATCGGAGAATTTTGCAGTTTATTATGGACGGAATGAAGCTCTCACCGATCAATCCGACATTTTTCAACGAGCGCGACGCGATGCTCGCCGCCGCGCAGGCAAGCGGAACGAGCGAGGACAGGGCGGACATCTGGGCAGGTTTCGCGATTCGCGGTTTGGGTTTTTCGGCGCAGATCACTTCGACCAATCCGCTCATCATCGTCGAGGCGTTTGACACACCGAATCTGACACAATCGCCGTCGTTTTCGTTTACCGATCCGGCGCCGGGCGGCAACGGCAACGGTTACGCCGAACGCGGCGAAACGATTTTATTGTCGATTCCGCTGACCAATCCGATCGGAACGGCGGCAAATAACACGACGCTGCAGATCGTCGGCGGCGGTTCGGTCAATTACGGCACGATTCAAAGCGGTCAGACCGTGACGCAAACCATTTATTTTACGGTTCCGAATAATGCGCCGTGCGGCGCAGATCTGCCGCTCATCTTTAATGTTGACAGCAGTCTCGGCGCAACCACTTTTAACCGTCCGCTCCCGGTTGGCTTGCCGGTCATTTCCCTCAGCGAAAACTTCGACAGCGTCAGCGCTCCGGCGCTGCCTCCGAATTGGAGCAGTCAGCAAACCGGTAGCGGCATTGATTGGGTGACCGAGACAACGGCGCCCGACAGCGCGCCGAACGCCGTCTTTGCGCCGGATCCGGCAACCGTCGGCGAATCTGATCTGACCTCGCCGATTTTTTTGGTTGCTTCTTCGTCAATTTTGGAATTCCGAAACAATTACGCGACGGAAACCGGTTTTGACGGCGGCGTGCTCGAAATCAGCATTGGCGGCGGCGCCTTTCAGGACATCATCACGGCGGGCGGCGCCTTTCTCGCGGGCGGTTATAACGCGACTCTCAGCACGTCGTTTATGAATCCGTTAGCGGGAAGAATGGCGTGGTCAGGAAATTCGAACGGTTATCTGACAACCAAAGTTCAGATGCCGGCGGCGGCAAACAATCAAAATGTCCGTCTGCGCTGGCGAATGGGACACGATTTATCCGTCGCGGCAACCGGTTGGCGAATCGATTCGGTCAAAGTTTATCAATATCTTTGCGGCGACCCGATTTTCCCGTTCCCGAAAGTGCGTGCCGACTTTGACGGCGACGGCAAAACCGATCTTTCCGTTTATCGTCCGTCAGAGGGCAACTGGTATTTAAACCGTTCAACGACCGGTTTTGCCGTTGCCAATTGGGGATTGCCTTCCGATCAGCTCACGCCCGGCGACTTTGATGGCGATCACAAAACCGACACGGCGGTTTTTCGTCCCAATGCCGACAGCGCGAAGCCCGATTTTTATGTTTTGAACAGCTCGAATCTGACGTATTCCGGCTATTCGTGGGGCTTGCCGGGCGACATTCCGGTGATCGAAGATTACGACGGCGACGGAAAATCCGACATTGCCGTCTATCGTCCGTCAAATCACACATTTTACGTTCTCAATAGCGCGAGCGGCAGCGTTTTGACCTTCTCGAATATTTCATTCGGCGTTCCGGTGGCGGGCGATTTTGACGGCGACGGCAAGGGCGATTTTGTCACTTACAGCATCGACGGCTGGTTTATTTCGCAATCAAATATCAATTACGCGACGGTCGTTTTTATCCGCTGGGGCGCGGCGGGCGACAAACCCGTCGCGGCGGATTACGACGGCGACGGCAAAGACGATCTGGCAGTTTTTCGCCCGTCGGACAGAACTTGGTATATCCGCAAAAGCACGGGCGGCAATGATTTCG
>JBBQOA010000473.1:0-4143 GCA_038330465.1 Pyrinomonadales bacterium | reverse complement strand
AGGATCGGCAAAACTATGCCTTGACTTGTCTGAGCTTCATTAACAGTCAACAGATTCCCGTCAGTTTTTATGCGGCTTAAGAGTTCCGAGAGTTTATCGTTCATAGTTTTGTCTGTAAATGTATAATTTTATTAACATTTTCGTCAAACAAAATCTACGCCGCTTTCAATCTGTCTTTCAAAGCCACGATAAAATTATCATCCTTCAAAAGTTCACGCGCCGTTTGGCTTAAGTCATCGTTTGAATCGTCCGATTCCATCAGGCGGCGGAGTTCGTTGTTGATTTGCGTTTGATACGGCGCGGAGTGCGGCGAAGCGGCGCGTTGTTTGAAATATTCCAGAATGTCAGCGTCAAGATTGATCGTGATCTTGACCTTGCAGTCGGACAATTTCACTTCATCTTTTTTGGCAAAATGTTTTCGTTCGATGCGTTTTAAATCTACTTTTTTCGCTTCTTTGCTTGTTTTCATAATAAGTTGAATTATTCATCAACTATGACAATTTTCTGCCGTTCCCGATTCACTTTCAATTGCAAAACATCGGGGCGCGAATAGTGTCCGGCAACGTCGAGGTTTTGGCGTTCTTCGCGGACTTTTTGGTGGTTGAGATCAAAGACGACGAGTTTTTCTTCGTTAATAAAAGGTTCGATCAGCCATTCGCCGTCGGGTGCTGACAAACAGGTTCCGCCGTTTGATAATATTTCGGGCGCGTTTTCGAGGATTTTGTCGAGATGCGGCGTTTCGGGCGGAAAATCTTCGCGGCGCATTACCGAGCAGACCGATGCGACGAACGAGCGCGATTCTTTGGCGATAAAACGCGTTATGTCAACATTGTGAATACTGCCCGGAAAAACGCAGACGTGAAAATCTTCGCCTTGCCCGTAGAGCGCGGCGCGGGCGAGCGGATTCCAGTTTTCCCAGCAATTTAAACCGCCGACCGTGAAATCATTGACATTGTGAACGCGCAAACCGTTGCCGTCGCCGTTGCCCCAGACGAGGCGTTCTTCATAGGTCGGGACGAGCTTGCGTTGAACCGATCGGATCTCGCCTTTTTGGTTAATAAAAACGAGCGCGGCATAGAGACTTTCGCCGCGTTCAAAAGGTTTTTCGACGATGCCGAGATAGATCGCGATTTTCCGGTCACGCGCCAGATCGCAAACGGTTTGCAGGTCGCCGTGCTCGATCTGGACGGCTTGGTTTGAATATTCGGCGAAAATTTCTTTTTGAACCTTTGAATTGAACCGCGCGCCGTCGGTCAGTTCGAGCCAGTACGGATAACCCGGAACGCACGCTTCGCCGCCGAGCACGACAAAGTCACAGCCTTGATTTGCCGCGTCCGCCGCATACGCTAAAGCCTTTTCGAGCGTTTTTTGACGATTCATCCAGACGGGCGCAAATTGGGCGAGACCGATCTTCAAAGTTTCTTTATTCATAGATCAGACGATTTTAACGCCAAGCCGCAAAACCGCCAAGCCGCTATGTTTTTTTTGCGCCTTTGCATCTTTGCGACTTTGCGTTAAACCTTTGACGCGAGCAAAAATTCGGTTTGAGATTCCCGCGCGCTCTTTGTTTCGGGCAAAAAGCCGACCATCATAAAATCGTGAAAAAGATTCGGATATTCTTCGTAACGGACATCGAGCCCGGCGGCGCGGCATTTTTGATAAAACTTGCGGTTTTCCCAAATGAGCAGATCCGCCGTTCCGCATTGCATAAGCGTCGGCGGAAGGTCTCTGACATCGCCGAAAAGCGGCGAGATCAGCACGTTTTTCGCATCATCTTCGCCGATATACATCTCTGCCGATTCAACCATTCGCTCAATCGAAAGCATCGGATCAAGATTCGGATTTTCACGGATTTCGGGGCTTTCGATCGTCAGGTCGAACCAGCCCGACATCAAAATGATCTTCTTCGGCAAGGAAATTTCCGCCGCGCGCAATTCGTAAAAGACGGCGACCGCCAGACCGCCGCCCGCCGAATCGCCGAGCAAATACCAGTTTTCGGGCAGATCGCCGGTTGCCGAAAGCGTTTCGACAATCGATAAAGCATCATCGAGTCCGGCAGGAAAAGGATTCTGCGGCGCGAGCCGATAATCGATCAAAAGCGCCGCCATCTTTGTCCGCTCGCACAGATCGGCGAGATATTCCCACTGGATTTTGAACGCGCCCGCATTGTAGCTGCCGCCGTGCAGATAAACCAACACGCCGTTTTTCGACTTTTCACGATCGAGCCAGACGGCTTTCGCGCAGTCCACCGCAACCATCTCGCACGCAATTTTTTTAGTGATATGAGCGGGCGGAGCGGGCAGATTTTCCGATTGCCTTTCCGCAATGCTCAGTTTGCCGCGTCTTTTTTTATAATTCGTCAAACGCAGAAAGGCTTTGACCAGCGTGTTCTGAATGCTCATCAAACATAAATTTACACGGATTCACCGAAATTGCAACGGGAAATTTTCAATTGGATTCCGGTAAACTTTCGATCCGGGCGACAAAACAACCCGCTTCGGCGTTGCGGATGTTGATGTATTTTGTTTTTTCATCGGCAAAAAGTTCGGCGATCTGATCTTCGATGTTCTCGAAATTTATCGCTTCCCTTTTGACGAGTTCGCTCGCTTCCGCAAAGCTTTCGAAAAGCAACGGTAATTTGCGCAATTCCGGCGGAAAGCCTTGTTCGTCAAAGGCTTTGCATTCGTCTTTGTGAATATAAACCGGACCCGGCAAGGGCAAGCTCGACAGATTTTCAAACGCATTGTAAGTGAATAAGATCCGTTCTTCCGCATCTTTGACAAAGGTTTTCAAACAGACGCGGCACGGTCCGTAACCTTTCGCGAAGTCGGTAAACGCCGGATGTTTATACTGCGGCGCGATCAAATGCGTGCGCACACTGCGGGCGATTTCCGAACTGATCGGAACAACTTTGTAATTCATAAATTTTCTCCGGAACTGTTTTTGGTTGTGGCTTTAGGCTTCAGGTTTCAAGTTAAAACCGATCGAATCCGAAACTAGAGCAGATTTGCGATTGATATACGGGTCAGAACCATCTGCTCTAACGTAAATTATCGTTTCTCTCTTTCTAAAATCTCTTTCTTGCGCCCGACGCCCCATCGATAGCCGCTAAGGTTCCCGTTTTTGCCGACGACGCGGTGACACGGAATGACAAGCGCGACGCGGTTTGACGCGCACGCCGTGGCGACGGCGCGAACCGCCGTTTTGTTGCCGATCTTTTCGGCAATGTCCGAATATGAAACCGTTTCGCCGTATGGGATCTTCCGCAAAGTTTCCCAGACGCGCATCTGAAAAGCGGTCGCTTGCAGATCCATCGGCAGATCGAGCGTTTTGTTTGTTCCGCCGAGATTGGCGAGGATCGCTTCGACAAAATCCTTCAAACCCGCATTGTTTTCGGCAATTTCGGCGTTTTTGTATTCTTTTGATAAGTTTTCGGCGAGCGTTTCCGCATCGTCGCCGAACGTCACAGCGCAAACGCCTTTCGCGGTTCGCGCGACCAACAATTTACCGAGGTCGCAATCGGTGATCGCGTAATTGATCTTCATATTTTTTCCTTTCTGCGCGTATGTTTTCGGCGTCATCCCGAGCTTTGTGCCGACATTTTCGTAAAGCCGGCTCGACGAACCGAAACCGGCTTCGTACATCGCGCTCGTTACATCGCTGCCGCCTTGTAATTCACTTTTGAACTTTTCCAAACGCTTGACTTCCGCAAATTTTTTCGGCGAAACACCGATGATCTCTTTGAAGATCTTTTGCAAATGCGCCGGACTGACGTTTAACTGTGCGCCGAGCGCTTCGAGCGATAATTGGTCTTCCGTTTCGAGAAACCGACAGGCGCGAAGGACGATCTCGGTTTGCGGATCGGGCGTTTCATTCTTCGGATGACACCGCCGACAGGCGCGAAAACCGCTTGTTTCGGCTTTATTATAATCGTCGAAAAACGAGACGTTTTCGCGTTTCGGAAGTTTTGACGAACACGACGGTTTGCAGTAAATGTGCGTCGAATTGACCGCGTAAACAAACGCGCCGTTAAATCGCGGGTCGTTATTTTGCACTGCTTTCCAGTAGATTTCCGTTTCCATATTTAAGAGTTTATTTGATATAAAAACTGAAATCTATCCGAAAATTGTTTTGTAATTATTT
>JBBQOA010000472.1:0-4146 GCA_038330465.1 Pyrinomonadales bacterium | reverse complement strand
TGCGACACCTTCATCAACTTTGCCGACAGCGGTCAGGGCGGAAGCTTCTTGACGGAGAAAACCGTAATCGTCCGGAAAACGCAAACGCGCCGCCCGAATTGCTTGTAAAGCCTCTTGTTTTTTTCCGTTTTCACGATAAAGCGCAATTAATTGGCGGTCACTGAATGAATCATCCTCGCCTAAAACAACCCGCGAATTGTCGATGGCGGCTTTTGCATCAGCGAATTGATTGGCAACTTTATAGGTGTGAATAATTTTCTCGAAAACCGTGATCGCAAATTCCCGCTCGTTATCGGTCGCTAAATTGTTTTTATCGATTCCGGCGATCGTCAAACCCTTCCGATATGCCGCCGCCGCATCGTCGAAACGTTCTGAATTCAAATAAATATCGCCCAGCGAAACCTGCAATGCGGCGGCGGACATTTTATCTTTTTCAGCCAATTTGTTGATCGTTGCATTCAAGAATTTTGCGGCATCGGCAGGATTTCCCGCGCGCGCTTGAACTCTTGCCAGCAGCGCAATTAACGAAATATTTTCAGGATTCGCGTAAATCGCCTGTTGAAGCGTTTGAATCGTGGTTGCCGACGTCTTGCTATCGGCTTTTTCCAGCGCTTTGCCTAAAAGCTCGATCGTTTCAGTGTTTTCAGGATCGTCGGCGACCGCTTGATTGAGAACCTCGACGGATTCCTGAATCCGTCCGGCTTCAAGCAGGGCTTCGCCAAGTTTAACCGTCGCCGATTCGGGTGACAGATTTTCCTGATTTCCCAAAACCGTGCGGTAAAAACGGGTTTCGAGCGGAACCGATGAACCGATCCAATTCTGCAATGCCGAAATTCTTTCGAGCTGTTTATTCATGCGACTATAAAATTCGCTCAAAAAAGCCCAAGCCTCGGCATTTCGCGGATCAAGTCTGGTAATTTCCTTCCATTCGTTGATCGCTTTTTGGGCAAATGCATCGTCCAAATTTCCATCGTTCAGCCGGCTTTTGATCGTGAAAAGCCGCGACAAGATCCGGTGCGCGCCGAAATTGTTTTTATCAATTTTGGTTGCCAGCGTCGCCAATGAAATCGCCTCGTTAATATCATTTGGCGGCGTTGTCAAAGCGAGTTCGGCAAGCGCCGTATAACCTTCGGCTAAGTTCGGATTGAGTTCGACGGCTTTTTGAAGCGCCAGTTTAGCCAGTCGGGCACCGTTCACCGATCCCTGACCGCGCTGCCGGCTCATATTCCAAATATAGCGCTGTCCCTCAAGTAATTTTATATAGGCTTGTTCGCGTCTTTCACGCGAAATTTCATCTGTGTTTGATAAATTCTCGATGTTTTTCGATAAAGATTCTGAAAGTTTCGGGATGGGCGTCGGCGTTTGTCGCGGCGTCGCCGAACCTTCTTTTTGCGCAAAAAGACCGATCGACATCGCGAGAATTGCCAAAACCGGTGCAAATAAAACTTTTAACTTCATTAATATTCCTCTTAAACTTTTTCCAGATTTGAAATTATTTTCTTCCAGACACCTTTTCGCGGGAAATTTATAAAAAAAACGACGAGAGAAATTGCCGCTGCGCGAAGCATATCCGAACTATTCCCCCCCAACATTGCGATCAAAAACCCGATGATCACTATAATTTCAGCCAGTAAACCCAAAATCACGGAATTTCTTTGTAAGATGCCTAAAAGTCCCGAAACGCCTTTCAGAAGCGTGATATTTTTCAATCTTTCCCAACTGAAAAAAAGCCGCCGCAAGACAAAACTTCCGGCAGCAATAAATAATATTGCCACCCAAAGCATCGTAAAATCTTGAGTTGAAAGGCTTGTTTCAAGCTTTGACAGCAAAAACCAATCAGCCAAAACCAAACACAAAGCAAACAGAATTTGCGCCAGAACGATGAAAAAAGTTTGGCGATAAATGGTTTCAATTTTAGCTAGATTTTCGCCTGAAATTTCGCTCATATATTAAGACCAAACCGCTGAATGTATTATTTTTGCTGCGTTTGATTTGGCGTTTTTGAGTCGTCCGTTTTTTTCGCCTGCTGTTCGCACGGAACGACGACCGCCGTTAAAGTTTTCGGAATTTCGCTCGCCGCGACATCGCCGGCATTTTCGATCACTCGGTCGATCAATTCAAATTTGCATTTATCAAAATCGTGCGTCATCAAAACTCCGTCTTTGTCGATCGTCAGCGGGTAAATCCCAAAAAGTTGATTTTTGAAATTTGAAATGAACGAGGCTTTTTCGGGTGTCAACACGTTAATTGCATCCGGATTGGGCTCAGGAATTTTTGCACCGATGATTTGAAGTTGTTCCTTTGATTTATCGATATATTCGCTGTTCGGATAATCGCGGACGATTTGCTGAAAATATTTCGCGGCTTGATCGGTTTCCTCTTCTAGCAGATACGTCACCGCCAATTTATAAAGCGCTTCGTCCATAAAACTGAAGCTCGGATATTTGTCCAAGATCTCCCGATAACGCGACTGAGCGCCCTTCAAACCCCCTTTTTTCTGGTCAACCGAAAGCGTGTAATAATAATTTCCGATGTAAAGATTGTGCAATCCGAGATTATCCTGAACTTCTTTCAAACGCTGGTCAACAAGTGGTCGAAGCGGCGAATTCGGATAATTTTGGATGAAGGCTTTGAGCTTTTGCTCAGCGCGGCGCGCATTGGCGATCTCGCGGTCGGGCAACCCGATCCGGCGCATTTCGGATTCGGCGATTTTCAGCAGAACCCGATCCGCCAACGGATGCGTTGGGAAAAACGTCAGCCATTCCTGATAACCGGCGGCGGCTTGAATCAGCGAACTCGTTCCGCCTTCGATATAAAAAGAATCGGCAACCGCAAGTTTTGCCATCGGCAGATACGGCGATTCGGGATAGGTCGTGATAATTGTCTGAAAAAGCAGACGCCCGACCTCGTAATTATTTTTGCGGACCTCTTTGGTCGCCACGACAAACAATTCACGATCGCGACCCGGCACCACATTTCCGAGCAGTTCTGAATACTCGTCATTTCCGCCGCCGCCGAAAATGCCCAAAAACTTTTTCTTTTTCTTGATTTCGCGTTTGTCTCCAACCGTTGATTTCGGATTAGCCCGACTTGTCGCGGATTCCAAAAGGGCACTTTCAACGCCTGTTTTTAGTTCAGCAACGCGTTCTTCCACCTGATCAACATCGCTTATCTCATATTTTTCAGAGCGGTCAACCTTTCCCCTCAGGCTATTGACGTCCGACTGTAAACTGGAAGTTTCCTTTTCCAGCCCGCGAAGCCGTCCGAGCGGCGTATCGGCTTTATCTTTGTCGTCCTTTTTGGTTTTGTCGTCCTTGTTTTCGTCCTTGATCCCCGAAATCGCGCCTTGCAGCGAGCGCCGCATCGTTTCGAGTTTTGAACGCATCACATCGAGTCTTTGAACCGGTGTTCCTTCATTCGGAGTGGTTTGCGCCGGGACCGCCGCCGCAAAACTCAAGACCAACAGACAACTTATAATAATTGCTTTATTTACACTAAAAACCATAATTACCTCAAATACATTTTTTCCGAGCCGTCAAACCCAAACCGTTGCTAAATCAATCAATTCGCGCGCCGCTTCGCCCGGATTTTCCGTTCCGAAAACAGCCGAACCGGCGACGATAATTTCAGCGCCCGATTCAACGATTTTCTTGATATTTCCGCGATCGATCCCGCCATCGATCTCAATCCGGGTTGAAAGTCCGCGTTCATCGATCAGACGCCGCAAACGGCGTAATTTATCAATCACCGGATGAATAAATTTTTGACCGCCAAACCCCGGATTGACCGACATTAGAAGAATAAAATCGGCAAATTGCAGGGCTTCTTCCAAAGCACTCAGCGGTGTTGCCGGATTGATCGCAATTCCCGCTTGCCCGCCCGCTTCACGAATCGCCGCCAATGTCCGGTGCAGATGAACGTCCGCTTCAACGTGAACCGAAACCATATTTGCTCCGGCTTTTACAAAATCGACCGCGTAAGTGCCCGGCTCAACGATCATCAAATGACAATCGATCGTCAGATCCGTAAATTTTCGAATTGATTTGACGACCGGCAGCCCGATCGTGATATTTGGAACGAATCTCCCGTCCATCACATCAACATGCAAAACGGTTGCGCCGCCCTTTTCAACGGCGCGGATCTCTT
>JBBQOA010000471.1:0-4147 GCA_038330465.1 Pyrinomonadales bacterium | reverse complement strand
AACGAATGGTCGTTATCGCCGACGGTTCGTTGAAGCTTATTACTTTTTCGTCGCTGACGCTGGCGCATGACGCCGTTTACCAGCCGCTCATTTCACAAGCTGAAATCGTCAATGCGCCGTCGTTTTCAAGTTTGATTTTTCTCTCTGAAAACAAAGCCAACCGCCAAAAATCGCCCGCCAAAAAATTGGCTGTTTTTGCTGATCCGATTTTTCAGGACGACGACGAGCGTTTTGCATTGAATAAAAAGACAATTCCGAAAACCCGCCAAAATCCGGCGGATATATCGGGAAATTTGAGTCTCGCGCTTCGTGATTTTGGTCTTGAGCGGTTGGCGCGGCTCCCGTTTAGCGGCGACGAAGCGCGGGCGATCAGTAAATTCGCGCCGGAGCAGACATTTCTCGCGCTCGGCGCCAAGGCTTCGCGGCAGAGATTCTTAGGCGGAGATTTTAATTCATACCAAATCCTGCATTTTGCGACGCACGGATTTTTGAATCAGCAGAATCCTGAATTATCAGGTCTCGTGCTTTCGCTCTACGACGAACAGCGGACGCCGCAAAACGGTTTTTTGCGAATGATCGACTTGTATTCGTTGCGGCTGAACGCGGATTTAGTGGTTTTGAGCGCGTGTCAGACCGGACTCGGAAAAGAAACCGACGGTGAAGGAATTGTCGGATTGACGAGCGGGTTTATGTTTGCGGGCGCTTCGGGTGTCGTGTCGAGCTTGTGGAAGGTCGAAGATGCGGCAACTGCCGAATTGATGAAAAGATTTTATCGGGCAATGCTCAAAGAAAACCAAACGCCGTCTGCCGCGCTGCGCATCGCCCAGAATGAATTACGCCAAATTCCGCGATTTAAAAACCCGCGTTCCTGGTCGGGATTTACGCTCAACGGTGAATGGCGTTAGCGGCGGACGCGAAAAGTATATTCGGTGATTGATTCAAATTCACCTTGCGTGTTTTGTCCTTCGAGAAAAACTATGTAAGTTCGGTTTTCCAGTTTTTGGGCGGAAACGGTAAAATTAAGCGCCCTTAAATTCATCAGCGGTAAAACCTCGTCGCCCTCCGCAGTTTTCAAAACGGCGCGATATTTTTCGTACTTTGCGGCGTCTTCCGGCAAACTCAACTGTAACTTTACATTTTTCACGTTTGGCGCAATCGTCACGGATTTCTCACTTTCGTCCCGCAAAGTTCCGGGCAAAAGCGCAAAGACGGCGAGTCCGGGCACATTCTTTTCATAATATTTCGGAGTTGAAACCCTTTTCGTTTCGGGCAGCGTCTTTTGCGATAAAGCTGAAGTTTTATTGATTTCTTTGTTCGGAATGACCGAATTGACGGGAGCGGTCTGCAAATTTCGATCATTCGCGTCAATATTTTTAACGGTCGGGTTTTCGATCGGTGGCGGATAATTGACATCCTGAACTTCGGCAACATCATTTTTATCAACCTGTATAAAAGATAAATAGCAAAATATCGCGCCGCCGACCAACATTAAAAACAAACAGGAACAGACCAGCTGAAACCGATGACCTTTGCCGAAAATCGTCTGCCAAAATGAAATTGGCGAAGCGGTCGCCGCCAAAGATTCCGGTCCCGGGCGGTCGTTCGCAATCCGCCACAAACCGCCGGCGATCGCCAGTTTTTGGCGCCGCGCTTCGGTGATCAGATAATTTGTCTCAAACAAACGGGCATCCGCCGCCGAAAGATTTCCGCGCAGATAATCGTCCGCCAATTCCCTTTCGACCATTTGCGTCGCTTCGGTCAATTCGACATCGGCGGCACATTCCATTTCGAAATCGTCCGCTTCGGATTCGGGCAATTTACCAAGAAAATAATCCCTGATTTGAATATCACTGACATTTTTCATAAAAGCCTCTACATATAAGTGTCGTTTTTTCGCCAAAAATCACAAAAGTCGCAAAAAAAAAATTATTTCATTTTATCAAGGCAATCCTCAAGACGCTTGCGAATGCGTGAAACTCTATTTCTCAAAACATTTAGCGAAACTTTTTGACGTTTTGCCAAGTCTTGCCGATTTTCAAAAAGTAGATCGAAAGGCAAATCTTCAAAGTATCTTGAAAGCAATTCCTGTTCATCTTCATATAATTTATCGAAACATTTGCGAAGCGGTTCGAGATTGCCGGTTTCAACCAGATCCGGCTGTTTGTCCTGCTTTTCATAAAAATGATTGACCGCCCGGATTTCAATTTGAGAAGCGCGAAGTCTCTCAAGAAAAATGTTCTTGGCAATACCGAAGGCGTATCTCGTGATATCGTCAATTTTTGTATTTTGCACAAGTTTCCCCGCCACCCGATCGATCGCCGCATCTGCCGCGTCATCGACTTCGGAAATACCTTTCAGCTCAAAATAGCGGACCAGCGACTCGCGCAGTTTTGTATAGGCGAGTGCGGCTTCCTCTTCTTGGGAAGAAAAAGTGTCCAGCAATTTTGCAAAAGATTCTGAGGTTAAAGGATTTGGCATAAACTAAAAAAACATGCCTCTAAAAAATTAATAACGCCATAATTATAACTTTTATTTAACTTTAGGCAACTTTTTGAACTGCCAACTTGGCAACGCTTGCGACATTTTCATCGGCAAATCAAACTTCGAAATAATCCGTATCAAATCTCGGAGATGACTTTTCAGCCTAGTCTGAGGGCGCATTTTTTACCCCGTATTTTTGCGCCGCCGAAAGATTCGATAAAAAGCTTTTATGATTTTTTTTTCGTAATACGGGGGGTTAGTGAGATTCCGATTAAAAGCGGACAAAAGCGGTCGGCGCCCGCCGTTCGACAGTCATTCTGAAACGGCTAAGTTCAATCATATTTAATTATGTCCACTCTTAATTTAAGCTAAATACAAAATCTTGACAAAATTAAAATCAAGTTTTCGGCTCTCCCGTTGTGACAGGTCAGAGACGCGGCGTTCGGCATTACTGATTGAATCTGAGTAGCCCAACACCCAGAATTTATATTCTTCGGGCGCACCTTGATAAATGTGAATTTCACCTTTGCTATCGGTGATATCCGTCCATGTTTCGACGTCTTTACGGGAAATTCTGAGCTGGGCTTCGGCAATCGGTTGGTTATCTTTATCCAAAACTTGTAGTTTAAATATCGGTTTTACCGTTTTCCATCCACGTCCCCGACAATCTCGAAGCGCTTTTTGACCTTCCGCGCCCGCCAGATAGTCGTGAATAAACTTTGCCATTTTTTCTTCCCAACCCATTTCGTCAAGATATTCGGGATCGAATTTATTTTCGTAATGCACGATAATATCTCCCGGATTGACAACTTCTATTCTTTTGTCAGGACCGCCTGCCTCTTTAAGACCCGCGACCTTTGAAGAAATGACCAGTAAATCCGATTTACCGATGACATAGATCGGATCAACCTCGCCATTTTTGATTTTGACCCGCGCCCCGTCCGCAAAACCGGTTCCGTTGATTAAAAGACAGTCTTCATTAAGAAATTCGTTTTTACTATCCGAGACGTCAATTTTGTCTTTCAAATCTAATTTCTGTTGATCGGAAAGTTTGCCTAAAGAAATACTCACGATTTCAAGACCGGCGTTATTGGCTGATTTGTCCAAAACCTTGGGACGTAACTGCTCCTGTGCTCCGAGAATCGCGTCAATTGTGCGATGGCGTTCCGGAGCAGGAAATTTTGCCCAATCAATTTTGGTAAAGTTCAAACCTAAATGCGCTTCGATACAACTTATAAATGCTTTGTTATGAGCCATTCCCCAAACCGACATCGTTTCGAGAAGATTTTTAAAAATCGTCAGATTCGTTTCGGCGGCGCCTTTCGCAGGTTTTGAAATATTGCCGAAAGACGAAAATCGCTGCCAGAGAAACTGCGTTCCCGGCGGTCCGAATTTGTCTCCCGTCGTTCCGGTTTCCTGCATATCCTGATGACCGAAACCTTCCCGCGCCATTCTTCCTTCTTCGAATTCATACTTGAAGGTCGGAACTTCGAGCGTTGCCAGTTTTTTCCAACCGTCTTTTTCCTGCGGCGGCAAGCCGGCTCCGTCAAACAATGCCCACACCACTTCCCGGTGAATCGAAGCATCATTCAAATCACGGATGGCGATCGTTCCGGTCGGCGTTCCATCAGCATTAAATTCGATTAGAAAGTTTTGTTGGTTGGGA
>JBBQOA010000470.1:0-4149 GCA_038330465.1 Pyrinomonadales bacterium | reverse complement strand
CGATAATCAAGTGAATGCGCCGATCGACGATCCAAATCCGATGAGCGATACATCGCTCAGAAAATTCAAACGCAATTCGATCTTGCGCTACGGATTTGAGATCTACAATGCCAAGCTCGACACGTCGAAAAAACCGAATCTGTCGGTCAAGATCCGCGTTTTTCGTGACGGCAAACTAATGCTTGACGGCAAACAAATTCCGGTTGAGTTTACCGGGCAAACCGATTTGGAAAGGGTCAAATCGGCGGGCGCCATCAATTTATTGAATGGAATGCCGACCGGCGATTATATTTTGCAGATCATTATCACGGACAATCTGGCGAAAGAAAAACGTAAAATTTCGGCACAATTTGTTCAAATTGAAGTTGTTGAATAAAAAAAAGGTGAAAGGTATTTGCCTTTCACCTTTCCATTTTTTTTGTATTTACCGGCTAGTTGCTGGCTCCGGGATAAGACGCGCCGAGCTTGCTCGCATCGCCTTCGGCTAAATTACTGACCAATTCATAATGAAAATAATCGAATTTTGCCGCGACCGGCGGTTGCACGCGTTTGTCGTACATCTCACGCGAACGGTCGATCGCTTCACGCAGGCGTTCGTAAAGATCGTTTCCTTCGCGTCCTTCTTTGACCTTTTGTTCGTTGTAAAGTTTGATTTCCGAAACAAGCAGACGGGCGAACCGGCGGGCATCATTGTGCAGCCGGCGTTCGTCTTCTGAAACTTCGATCGGCAAATCAACATTTCGTTCGCTGAAACGGCTTTTGGACGGTTGTTTAACGACCGCTTCGCTGACTGTTTCAACAGGTTCGGCAACATAACTTTCCGCTTTAACATTGTCCGTCGCGATTGGGTCGTAAGATTTTCCGTTTGTCGGAGAATAGCTTTCGGCTTCATACTGCGGCGTTTCATAGGAAGGAGTTTGGAAAGTTTGCGGAACTTCTTCAAAAGCTTGCTTTGTTTCAAACTGATATTCACTGCTGATGGTCGGCACATAATCGCTTTCCGCAACCGGTGTTTCAGTTTCAAAAGTTTGCGGCTCAGCAATTTCATACGACGGAGCTTTGTAGGCAACGGAAGATTCTTTTGAGTAATAATCTTCGGTTTCAACTGTCTGACCCCAGACCGGAGCAGGTTCAAAAGTTTGTGTTTCTTCTGCTTCGGCAATCGGTTCTTCCGTCAATGGAATTTCTTCGACAGCTTCATTGACAGGTTCCGAAACAAAGGCGGACGGCGCAGTTTCAGTTTTAACACTCGGGCTAAAAGCGAAACTATCGCTTTCAATCGGCGCTTGATAGTTTGGCTCTTCAAATGATTCAACAGGCTGTTCGATCGGTTTGTAGGAATATTCTTCTTCGACGGAAGTTGTATAAGAATAGCTTTCTTCAACCGTTTCTTCCGTTTCGGCAACATTTACTTCTTCGGCGGCGGATGATTGAGTTTCAGCGAATTGATAAGATTCTTCAGCGACGGGAATTGTTTCTTCAACTGCCGGCTCAAATTCTTGCAAACTCTCAACAGCTTCTTCTTTGACAGTTTCTACAAAACTATGGTCGCTGTCGGCTTCTTCTGCCACTGCCTCCGTTTGACTTTGTGCTCCACGTGATGAAGCCAAAATCTCAACGGTCAAACTCGCGACGCGAACCAATGTTTCCAATGCTTCGATGTTGACGCTTTCGCCCTGCGTGCCGCGATCTGCATAAAGCACGGCGACACTTCGTCCGCGCACGACAAGCGGCACGGCATACATCTGCTCGGGCTGACCGAATTCGAGTTTATTCAGATAAATCGAATCGTCGGAATAAACTCCGTAAGAACTTTCAACGGCGGTTAAAGATCTGACCGATTCGCCCGGAACGGTTGATGAAGCAACCGGAAAGAAAACTTCACGAACAGTTTGCTCGTCGGCATTTTCACCGTCTTTACCGAAAACCCGCCAGCCGACGAGATGTTCGTTTTTGATGATGAAAAAGGCTCCGCGCGGCGTAAATTGCGCCGCCTGCTGAACCAAAGATTTCAATATTGCCGATTGTGTTGTTTTACTGCTGATATCATTAATGGCATCACGGATCTCACTGTAGCCGGCAGTTGGTGAAACAACTTTGACGGCATTTTGCTTTTCCATTTCTTCCGCTTCGGCAATTGCCGTCGCGGTGATGCGTGCGCCTTCGTCCCGCGAGAGACGAAGATGCTCAATGACTGTTTCCGTAAAACTTTCATCAAGTTCTCGATCAGCGACAGCACGAGCGGAAAAATTCTGAAAAACGTCATCAAGCTGAGCTTTATGTTTTTCAAATTCGGCTTCAAATTGCTTTTGAAATTCAGATACTTCCTGCCTCATATCAGCAAGAACATTTTTGAGATAACTCTCGAATTCAGTCCTTAAACTTTGTTCGAGTTCTTCACTATTCACTATATTTCTCCTCCGTTTATTGAAAACACAGCATTTCCGGGATGAAAAGACTGGCGGTCTGGTGTAGATATTTGAACCCTATCAAGACGAGATGTGGTATTCTCCGAGTATGCCACCTTAAGATTATGAACAATTTTTTGGTTTTATGTCAAGAAATTCTTTTAACTTGAGAAAATAAAATTTGTTAAATGAATTTCAATAAAAGCGCTTAGGTGCAAAAAAACTTTATTCGATGAGGTCGAATTTTTTACAATCAAATTGCAACAACCTCAATTTCGGGGTCAATTTCATCTTTAATCATATTTTCAATTGCCATTAATGTTCCGGTTAAACTTGAAGGACAGCTGCCGCACGCGCCTTCGTAACGAATCTTTAGAGTCTTGTCTTCGAGTCCGATGATTTCGAGCCAACCGCCGTCGCTCGCCAGATAGGGGCGGATTCTTTCATCCAGCAATTCATTGATCTGGACGATTTTCGGATCGTCGCTGAGGGCAGCCGCAATGGCACCGCCGACCGCTTGCGCCGCGCCGTGTCCATTTCCGGTTTTTAGGCTGATTGATTCCGCTGCCCGGATCGGCACTGCGAGCGTCGGTAAAATTTCGTCCCAATCGGCTTCGTCCGTTTTTTCGACCGTGATCATTTTATCCATATAAAAAACCGAGACGACATCGCCAAGGTCGAAAATTGATTTGGCGAGGGGGTCATTTCCGGCATCTTCGATCGATTTGAACGAGTGCGAAGTTCCGTGGCTGACGGGTTCTTTTAAAATAAACTTAACGGCATTCGGATTTGGTGTTTCTTGGATATCTGCTATTTTCGGCATTTTCTTAATACTCTTTCTAAAACTTAAAATATAAAGTTTATAAATCTTTACATTTTTGTCAACATTATATCGTATCTTGAAACAAAAATCATTGACAAGAGGAAAAACTTCATAGAATTGCGCGTGATTTTTAATTTGAATGCGGGAAATTGCTCAATCAAGGGCGAGTAAGGTTATGAAAGAAAATATCTTTGGGAAATAGACCCAATCGAAACTGGATCCGTTAAAAAAGTAAAATGACAAGCAGTGATTACAACATTTGTAACCTACCGCTTGCCATAAATTAAATAAACACTGTTCGGTAATTATTCAGTAATATGAATATCATCCGTTTTATTGAGTCTGCTTGACAGATAAATCACGCCAAAAATAGCGGTCAAAATCGCAAAAACAATCCCAACAACCAACACTGAAGTGCTTCCGTTTTCTTGAGATTGAAAATAATAAAACGAACCTACCGCGACTACCAAAGATACCAAAGCTAAAAGCAGATACATAATGCTTTATTTTCCTCCTTTATTTATTTAAAAGGTTAAAATCTTCTGAAGTTTGTCAGCTTCTCTTCAGAATCTAAAAACAAGACATTCTATTTCACTGACAAACTTGTCAAACTGCTTATTTTGGAATGCAAGCTAATAGTAACTCTATTTTTGGTAAAAACGCAAGAATGTTTTGAATTGTGCGACAAAACATCTTACATTTTATTTGGCTGTAAATGTTGAAAGAGGAAATTATGAATATTCGTTTAGCGGAAAAATCGGACGCCTCGGCGTTAGTCGAATTTAATCAGGCAATGGCACTCGAAACCGAAGGCAAATATCTCGATCGGCAAATATTGCAAAGCGGTGTCGAATCAGTTTTTCACGATGAAAAAAAAGGTTTTTATGTTGTTGCGGAAGAAGACGGAAAGATCATCGG
>JBBQOA010000469.1:0-4153 GCA_038330465.1 Pyrinomonadales bacterium | reverse complement strand
CATAGAGCGTCACGCCATTTTCGAGGGTCGCCGGTTTATTTGAATTCGATGCGGTCGCGCCCTTCATCACCGGTTCGGTTTCGGTGACGACCAATTCCATCGAAGCCGGCAGCGAAACGCCGATCGGCGTGCCGTCGTAAAATTCGACCTCGATCTTTAAGTTCGGCATCAACCATTGCGCTGCGTCGCCGAGTTCTTCTTCGGTCAGCGAAACCTGTTCGTAGGTTTCCGAATTCATAAAATGATGATGCGAACCGTCCGAATAAAGATATTCCATCTGCTGCTGGTCGAGCCGCACGACATTAAGCGTGTCGTTCGAGCGGAAACGATGCTCAAACGAGTTTCCCGTCAAAAGATTGCGGAGCCGCGTCTGGACCATCGCCCGCAAGTTTCCCGGCGTGTGATGCCGAAATTCCATTACCTTGACGGGCGTTCCCTCAAATAAAATAACCATTCCCTTTCTAATATCGTTTGCTGACTGTGCCATAAAATAAATCAAATCTCCGTTGTCTTATAATAAAATTTTCTTAAAATTGCAAAGTATTCAGTTTAATTTTTTGCTGGCTCGTTTGTCTAGTCGCAAATCGGCTTGTCATTTTCGGTATTTCTGAATTAAGATTTGAACCCAATGTCAGACAAAACCGAATTTCAAATCGAGCGTATCGCTTTTTTCAGCGACGCAGTGTTTGCAATTGCTATCACGCTTTTAGTAATCGAAATACATCCGCCCGTATTCGAAGAATTGGAAAAACTACAACATATCGAATTCACCAATCTAACCGCGCTTAAAGAATTTCTGCATTTTCTGCCTGAATTCATCGGCGTTGTCGTCAGTTTCTTTCTTATTTCGCTCAACTGGCGCAGGCATCATCAGCTTTTCGGGATTCTAAAAAATTATAATGAAAAACTCATAACGCTAAATTTTTTCTCGCTCATTAGTATTATTTTTCTGCCCTTCAGCACGGCTTTTCTCTCAAAAAATTACCAACATTTCTGGGTTAATCCGCTTGTGTTGCCCTTTGTCGTTTATAGTTTGAACAATCTCGCCTGCGCTTTTTTCAATTACTTGCTTTTCCGCTATGCGCTCAATCCGAAAAATGAGCTTTACGAGCCAACCGACAAACTCGATGCCGAAAGAATAAAACTCGAAGTGCTGTTTCCGATTTTCGTTTTTACGGCGACAACTATTGTCGGCTGTTTTAATAGCTTTATAGCATGCGCCTGTTTCGCGCTGTTCGCCTTTGAGCCGCTTTTTATCAAATTTGTTCAGCGAGGAAAAACCGATGAAACCTAACTACGGAATTGACGCCCTGCCGGTTGTCAGAAATCTGCTTTTGATTGGAGTGGTCCTGCTGATTACGGGAATTATTGCCGTGACTGTTGCCAGAGAAACTTTTCTCTTCAATTTAAAGTTTATGTTTTTATCGCCGGCTGTTTTTCTGATCATCAGTGGTTTGCTAATGATTTTATATGCCAAAATCGGCAAATTCCGTCAACGTGACCGGATTCTCGCAATGATCGACTGGCGCGGCGACGAGCAGGTTTTGGATGTCGGAACGGGCAGAGGATTGCTGATGATCGGCGCGGCGAAAAAATTAGATTCCGGTAAATCTGTCGGAATTGATATTTTTAACCAAGCAGATTTATCCGGCAACAAAATCGAAAATACTTTGCAAAACGCTGAACTCGAAGGCGTTTCCGACAAAATCGAAGTCAAAAACGAAGACGCGCGTGAAACGAGTTTTGCGGATGCAAGCTTTGATGTCGTTCTGAGCAATCTCTGCCTCCACAATATTCCCGATAAAGAAGAACGAAAAAAAGCCTGCCGGGAAATTGCGCGGATTTTGAAACCGAACGGCGTTGCCTTGATTTCCGACTTTCAAAGCACAAAACTTTACGAGCAAACTTTCAAAGAATCCGGGCTTAAAGCCGAAAGGTCGGCGCCGTATTTTTTCGACACTTTTCCGCCGCTTCGGATTGTCAAAGCCCGGAAATAATCTACTTAACCGAAACTTTCAACTTAAAACTGCCGCGCCACGCGTCGGCTTTCTGACATTCGACGACTTCGATCCGGTAATCGCCCGCGACGGTCGGCGAAACTTCCCTGCGGTTGTTACACGAAGCATCCGAATCGTTGACATCTTTACCGTTCGGGTCTGTAATAAAAACCGTTATGTAATGACTGGATGAATCGCTTCTGAATTGTTCGGTCGTCAAAGTCTGCCCGCACCGAACGCGAATGACGAAAACTTTTTTGCCTTTATAACTGTATAAATTCCCCGTCGCGACCGCCTGTTTGGCGCCGCGTTTGAAGGTGATCCGCGTCGCTCTTTGCGCGAAAACATTCGGCAGCGCGACAAACGCCAGAACGAAAAAAACTGCTAAGATCAAAAACTTCTTTTTCATAAATATCTCCGATTATTGCGTGGCGTCTTTATTGATGGTCGCGTCCTTTTTGAACGGGAGCGGCGGCGGTTCTTCACCTTCTTTCGGATATTCCTTGTTCATACTTTCATAGATTCCGATGATCTGATCAACCCATTTATTCGCCTCGGCGTTGGTCGCGTCAAGCTTTTGCGCCTTTCGGTAATCGCCGAGCGCCGACGCATACTGCCGCGCATCGGTCAATGCCAAACCGCGATTGACATAGGCGACCGCGAGCGCTTTTTTCGCCGCCTCGTCCTTCGGTTTTGCTTTGAAATCCTTTTCGGCTTTGACAATTTCCGCGTCGAATTTGCTCGTATCGATCGGTTCTCCGCCCTGCGCCCATTTCGATTTCGTTTCCGATTTCGGCACCGCCGCCGTATTCAGTTCGGGCGAATTCTGGGTCTGATGGCTCGTTACCGTCAAAGTGTTATTCGCGTTCGATGCCGCCGCCGGTGAATTTGAGCTGACGGTCGGCTGATTAGTGCCGCCGCAACCCGCCAAAATTAAAGCCGCTAAACTTAAAATTACGATTTTTTTCATATTATTTTTTCTCTATATACGGACGCGCCTGCACGACATATATGCGTCCGTTCATAATTCCCCATTCGATGTCCTGCTCACTCTTTCCGCCGAAAATGCGCCGGATATTGAGCGCGATCTTTGCCAGACTTCGCGCTTGCAGATCGGTCAAAACGCGTTTTGTCTGTTTGTTGACGCAGGTGTCGGGCGTTTCGACCAAACCGCCGTTTTCGTCAAATTTCAATGAATTTTCCTGCTGCGACAGCGTCATCACGATCACCGCATTCGATTTCGGATTAAACAAAATTTGCTCGGGAATCCCGTTGTTATCGGGAATTTTCGAATTATGTCCGCAAACCGCGCTGATATAAACCGCGTTTTTGTTTTGGTCGTCGAACGGATCTTTCGAGATCATCACGCCGCCTTTTTGCATATTGACGCTTAGTTGAATCAAAGCCGACATATAAATGCTCTGCTGATCGACATAATTTCGCACGCGCGCTTCGTAAGCCTCAAATTTCCAGAGCGATGCCCAAACCTTTTTGACGGCTTCGATAATTTCTTCGTCCTTTTTCACATTCGGAACGCTCGAATAAAGTCCGGCGCCCGAAAAATTCGGCAGATCTTCCGAGTTTGACGAACTGCGGACGAAAACGGATTTTCCGCCGAGCTGCAGTTTCCACTTTTGAATGATCTGTTTTTTTAATTCATCGTCAAATGCGCCGTTTTGAATCTTGTTGCGGAAATCTTCGAGCTTTTGACGGCGAATGCGCGGATTATGGACAAAATCGTTTTCATCCATATATTCCAGAATGATGCGGTCAAAACCGTTGTCCTTCATAAATTTGTCATACCAGTAGAAAGGCACGGTAAATCCGTCGGGAACCGTAAAGCCGGGCAATTTCGCAAACAGCATTTCGCCCAGATTCGCCGATTTCGAACCGAACGCGATGCTGTCTTTTTTCCGCATCGCCCGCAAACCCGTTAGTTTTTTGATATCCAGATCGGCGGGCGCTTCACGAATATCGGGAGGCTTAGTTGTGTTTAAAATTTCGATGTCGGCGAATTTGAACTCGTATTTGGTCAAACTCGCGTCAAATTTGATCCATTTTTGATCCCATTCTTTAAAGAGTTTATCGGCATCTTTGATATAAACATTCGGAATATTCCAGCCTTTCGCCAAAATATTGATGTGCGACAAGGGCGT
>JBBQOA010000468.1:0-4167 GCA_038330465.1 Pyrinomonadales bacterium | reverse complement strand
TGTAATGAGAAAATCCGACGCGGTGCCGCGCACCCGAAACGCGAACAAAAAACGTCGCGGTCGTGCCGCCGTGAAGATTGAACGCGACATTGTAACGATTCCGCCGAATCTGCCGCGCCATTTCAAAACGCGAACTTTTGCTTTTGCGCGAAACGGTCAGAACATTATCGACCGCGTCAAAACCTTCCAAAACCGGCGCGACCCAATCTTCGAGCAGAATGTCGATTTGCGCGTCGGGCAAAAACCGCCGCAGCGCATCGAGCGAAGGCGTCGAAAGAACCGTGTCGCCGATCGAGCGCAGACGGACGACAAGCACACGTTTTACGGTTGTCCAATCAATCAACATAACGGATAACAGATAACGGATAACGGATAATAAAGTCAAAATTTTCCATTATCCATTTTCCATTATTCATTTTTCGACCTTCGCTTCTTCGATGAGCATCACGGGAATTTCGTCGCGGATCGGATAAACGAGCGCACATTCCGCGTTCGTGCATTTCAAACCGCTTTTGTCGGGTTTGATCTCAACTTTTGACTTGCATTTCGGACACCGCAAAATTTCTAAAAGTTCGGGACTGATTGCCATAAATTTTCTCCAATTATAATTAAGATTTTAACGCAAAGGCGCAAAGAGGCAAAGTTAAAGGGCAAGAGATTTTACTTCTCTCACCCTTTTTACTTTTTACCTGATATTTTTACTTATTCGGTCTTCGTCCCGCATTCGGCGCAGAATTTTGCGCCGGGTGCGAGTTCTGCCTGACAGTTCGCGCATTTTAGTTTTTCCTGCGTCGAACCGCATTCCGAACAGAATTTCGCACCTTCGCGAAGTTCGGCGCCGCATTTGACGCACGGAACTTTGGCGATTTCCATCTTGCCGCCGCAATCGGCACAGAATTTCACGCCGACCGCGTTCGGTTTTCCGCACGTCGGACACGGAATGGTTTGCGCTTGCGGCGGTTGCTGCGATTGTCCGCCGCTTTGCTGACCACCTTGCTGTCCGAAAGCGTTGACCATTTGATTGCCGACCGCGAATCCGGCACCGAGTCCCGCGCCGAGTCCCGCGCCGCCGCCTTCGTTCTGCGCCGCGTCGCGAAGCGCGTCCGCCGCTTGAAACTTCATATATTGATCGGCGTTGCCAATGGCGCCCATCGAAGCGCGTTTGTCCATTGCGGCTTCAACTTCCGGCGGCAAGCTGATATTTTCGACATAGAATTTCGTGACCTGCAAACCGTATGTGCCGAAATCTTCGTTGATTTTGCCGCGAATCGTTTCGCCGATTTCCTTATACTGCGCGGCAAGGTCGAGCGCCGGAATCTTCAATTCGCCGAGCGCGTCGGAAAATTCCGTGACGATCGCGCGTTTGAGTTGTTCATCGATGTCTTCGGTTTGAAAATGCGCGTTCGTGCCGGCAATTTCTTTGATGAACATCGCCGGATCGGCGACGCGCAAGCTGTACGCGCCGAAAGCACGCAGCCGAACGATGCCGAAATCCGCGTCGCGCAGCATGATCGGGTTCGATGTTCCCCATTTCATATCGGTAAATTGTTTCGTGTTGACGAAATAAACTTCCGATTTCATCGGCGAATTAAAACCGAATTTCCACGCGCCGAGCTTCGAAAGAATCGGCGTGTTGCCGCCGTCGATCGAATATCGTCCGGGCGTAAAAACATCGGCGACCTGACCTTCGAACACAAAAACCGCCGCTTGCGATTCGCGGACGATCAATTGCGCGCCGTTTTTAATTTCTTGTTGATAGACCGGAAAACGGTAGAGAATCGTATCGCCCGAATCGTCAAGCCATTCGATAACCTCGATAAATTGATTCATTGCCGCATCTTTAACTTTGTCGAAAAAACTCATTTTTATAGACTCCTTTGATTTTTATCCATTAACTTACGATTTTACCTAACCTACGATTTCAAGCTATTCATTGTTCTGATAATATCTCATAAATTATTTGAAACCAAATATGTCAGCGTTTCACAGCCGCCAAACCGGCGATAAATACCTGCAAAAATTTGATGCTTTTCCATTTTTGTAAATTTTTATAGACTTTTATTACTTATATAGTCAACCATCATTCCAATTCATAATTGTAATTAACACATTTATTTTAGAAGGTTTACAAATCGATTAAAAAAAACTAGGAAGACGGATGACGAATTGCCTGCCAATTCGTTTAGAAAAAACTTTGAAAACTCAAAATTGGAGATTTAAATATGCCAACTCGCTTCAAATCATTGTCAAAGATCTTGGTTATCACTTTAACTCTTTTTCTTTCAATCACAACATTTTCTCAAGAAACGACCGGCAGCGTTGAAGGAACGGTTTTAGACCGAAGCGGCGCGCCGGTTGCCGGCGCGACCGTGACGATCGAAAACGAACCCGTATTTTCGGGCTTTAAGAAAAGCCTGACCACCGATGAAAAAGGTTATTTCATCATTGCCGAAGTTCCGGCAGAAATGTATCGAATCACCGTCACCAAAAATGGTTTTGCCGATTTTTCCCAGGAGATCGCCGTAACTGTCAGCAAAACGGTCAAGATCAGCGCAACATTAACAGTGCCAAAGAAAAAACCGAATCCTGCGGTGAGAGAAATTGTGCGACTGCCCTCAAAACCAACTTTTGGCTCGCTTATGAAAACTGCGCCGAATGTTCGCCCCGAAGTTCTGGCAGCCGGATTTCAAATCGACGGCGCGAGCGGCGCGGAAAATGTGTTTTTTATCGACGGGCAGGAAGTGACGAATTACCGAACGGGACAATTAAATTCAAACAATGATTTGCCGTTAGAACTTTTACAGGAAGTGTGGATCAAATCGGGCGTTATTCCCGCTGAATACGGCGGCGCACTCGGCGGCATCATCAATATCATCACAACGGGCGGGAAAAATCAGTGGCGCGGCAATTTCGGCTTTTCGTTAACGCCTCAAAAATTGCAGGGCAGCCCGAATTCCATACTCAACCGCTTTGGCTCAGGTGCCGGGCAGATCGAATATTTTCGACCGAACAAAGACGGCGGCACGGGATTTTTCCCGACCGCGACGCTCGGCGGAAGGCTCGTCAAAGATAAACTCTGGTTCTTTGCGGCGTATGCGCCGCAAATTTATCAAGCGACGCGCGCGATCGATTATTTCACGAGCAGCAATCCGGCGACGCGCACCGTTAGTGAAACCATCGAATACAAAGCCAATCTTCGAACGGAAGAAGCATTTCTGCGGCTTGATTACCAGCCAAATTCAAAACTGCGAATCTTCGGCACATTTCTTTACAATCCGATCATTCAGGACGGCATTCTGCCGTCAAGCGCGGAAGGTTTGGGCGGCGTGCCGCAAGCGGTCAGCGGTTTGCGCGGAGCCGATTATTTAGCGACGCGCGGCGGCAGACAAAATTCGAACATCTTCAACGTTCATGCGGCATTAGATGTGACGAACAATTTTCTTCTCAACTTTCGCGCCGGTCGCGGTTTTCTGAACGAAAAACTTGACAGTTACGGATTGCCGCGCACCACGCGATTTCTTTGCAGTACATCGGGAAACCCGGAAAGCGTCCCGGGATCGAACTGCTTTCGCGGTTTTCAAAATATCTCGAACAATTTTGTCCGCGATTACGACGTATCGAAACGAACCTCTTTTGATGCAGAAGGCGTAATTTACCGCATCAATGCTTTCGGTCTGCATAATTTCAAATTCGGTTATCAATTTAATCGTCTTTTTAATTCGATCAAAGAAGGTTATGTCGCGACGGGCATCGTCAATCTTTATTACGGTCTTTCGATCGAGAATTTGATCGGTCTTGAACCGACGCCGGGCAATTTGGGTTCGGGCTTTTTGCAGAGATTCGGCGCGGTCGGCAAAGCCGGCAACGTCAATCATTCAATTTACGCGCAGGATTCGTGGAACATCGCCCGCTTGTCGCTCGATTTGGGCATTCGTTTTGAAAACGAAGAGCTTCCCGATTACCGAAACGATCTTAAAATCAAATTCGGCTGGAAAGACAAGATCGCGCCGCGTTTCGGGTTTGCCTTGGCGTTGTTGCATAAATAGGTCGCGGAAACGATGAAATGGTAAGATTTTTCTACCATGAAAAAAAAAGCCACCTATCGAATCCGCAACTGGAAAGATTATAACCGAAGTTTACGACTGCGCGGAAGTCTGACGTTTGGGA
>JBBQOA010000467.1:0-4171 GCA_038330465.1 Pyrinomonadales bacterium | reverse complement strand
CCTTGCTCGTCGAGTTCGTCGAGATATTTGATATGCGAAAAACGAATGTCCCAGAGAATATGCAGATCAGGTTCCTGCGAACGCGCCCAAAGCGTTTCGACCGCGCCCGGAATGATCGCTTCGACAACGATTTTATTGGCTTTTTTCATACATTCGCCTCGACCCGTTGCGGTTGAAATTTTAACCAATGATACAAATCGTACAAGAAAGTTCCAAACGCGACGATGCCCATTCCGGTCATATAAAATCGTAAAATTAACGGAACTTCGGGCGGCGCGTAGAGAAACGCCGTTGCCAGATTGCGGTCGCCCCAAACTGCCTGAAAGGTCGCCATCATATAGATTCCGACAAGAACGCTCAGAACGATATGCATAAAATATTCACCGCGCGGCAATCCGCCCTGCGCCTTGCGGCTCGCGGTTTCTTCCCAAACGTCCGCCCAGGCAACAAAAATATCGCAAGCATAAAGCACGCCAAGCACCGCCAACGCCCAGCCGTGAAAACGAAAATTCGCGACCCAGATAAATTGCAAAGCATAGATAAGATGGCGGCAGATATGCCAGAAAACTTCGCGCCGACATTCCGGGCGCGAGTTGAGCTTGCATTTATAAAGGTGAAAATAAAGCACATCAAAAGTGCCGAGATGCGCGACAAACAAAAGCAGATAAAAAGAAGTTTCCATAACATTCGCCTTGCGCAAATTTTCCGAAAATCATCCAAGCAATAGACATTCCACGCTAAAAATAGCCGAGTTTACAAGATTTTGTAAAGAATTCGTTGGCAATCCGCCAAAAGATTTGCAAAAAGCAAGAAAAAAAGCCCGCTTGATCTCTCAAACAGGCTTTTGATTTATTTTTCGGTGAGTTCGACCCGAACCGGACATCCACTCATCTCTTGAGCTAATTGAACAACTTCCGGCAGTTTACCTTTCGGTACTGTTCCGCGAAGAACAACTTTTTCGTTTACTTCGGAAACCCTTACGTCATTAAAACCTTTCTTTCTTAATTTTTCCTGTATTCTGGCGGCGAGATTACCCGAGAAATATGAATTGCTTTCCAAGTCAGCCGAAACTGAAATAAAATTAGCGGCATTGGTTAAATAGCTTTGTTCGCTGCGAATAAGAACCGGGTTTTCAAATTGCGCTAATGTTTTCCAAAAGATTATCAAACTTCCGTCCGCGTCTTTTCGGTGAATTTTGAAGGCGACCAGAACATCGGCTCGGTCAAAACTTATCGCCCGCAAAGCGTAAGAATGTCCGATACTGACGAGAACACGGCTTCGATAAGTTGCGTTTTCCGTTTCGTAGTTGAATGTTTTGCGTTGTTCGCTTCTGACTTCAACTTCTTTGGTCGGCGGTTTGTAATTGAAAAGAAAACTCAATTCGTTGGTTTCTTCCGTGACGCTCGCCAACGAAACACTTCCCAAATCGGCGATAAATCCGTAATCAGCACCTGCAAAACCGACGCTTAAATAATTTTGTGCCAATTCGATTTGCGCGATTTGCTGATAATCGTGAGATTTGGTCGTAAAAGAATAATATGCGCCGCCACCTTGAACAGTAAATTTGTAGTCGTAGCGTTCACGCGGCATCAGCCTGAAAACTTCAAAACCTTCTTTTTCCGCCTGTTTCAAATCTTTCGCATCAGGTAAAAGAACATCTGTTTCCAAAACCCTGATTTGACTGTTTAGTTCGTCAATTTTTTGCAGTTTTTGTTCGCGGGTCAAATCCTGCGCGCCCGCGATTGAAACGAAGATCAGAGAAAAAGCGAAAATCTTTAAACTGAAGCGCATAAAACCTCCAAAAAAGAAAAGGCACTTTGAAATATTTGCCAGACGCAAACATATCAAAGTGCCTCGTTAAAAAGCAACAAAAAATTTTAGGCTGACGGAATAGTTAATTCCTGTCCGGGAAAAATTTTGTCGGGATCGTCAAGTTTGTCGCGGTTGGCTTCAAAGATCGCGTTCCAGCTGACGCCGTATTGCTTACCGATCTTGCTCAGGTTGTCGCCCGATTGAACGGTGTATGTATTTCCCGCCGCTTCCGGAGCGGTGATTTCCAAAACGAGGTCGCCCGAACGATAGTCAGGATCGAGTTCGCCGTATTTGTCCCACAGCGCTTGTTTGACACCCGCGCTCGACGCCGCGCCTTCAATTCTGATAAAACCTTCGCCTTCGCTGATGTTCAAACCGGAAAGTCCCGATGCATTCGCCAAATCGATCAATGGTTGATATTTTTCTTGTAAAGACATATTAAATTTCCTCCTTTTTCGTTATTTTTCGGTTACTTGGTTTTGAACCGGTGTGCCGGCAGCATCCTGCGCCGCTTTAACTACTTCTGTCAGTTTGCCTTTCGCAACGGTTCCGCGCAGCGTGATCGGTTTCGTCGTGCCGTCAACCGTCACATCCGTAAAGCCTTTCGCTTTCAGGGCGTCTTCGATCTTCTTGACCGTCGCTGTATCCGTTGCCGGTGTTTCGCTAGTTTTTACGACCGGCGTCGGCGTTGCCACTTTATTCGCATTGGCATTCGCGTTGTCGCCTTTGCAAGCACTCAAAAACAGAAAAGCAGACAAACACAAGACTAATATAAGTTTAATTCTCATTATTTCCTCCAAAAATTTCTTCTATGTTTCTTTATTTACTAACAAAGTCAAAATCAACATTTCAGTTTCGATCTTGACTTCACATATACAAAATTCGCACAAAAACTTTTAATTTGTGTGAATTTACTAACTTATTCGGGGCATGTAAATATAGCTTAAACTATTTTTCAAAAAAATCCAGTAGCGTAATGTAAACAAAAATCGGCATTCTCTGAAACATCGAATTTACCGTTATTTTTGCGGATTTTTATTTTTTGAAGCGAGCCCAAACAAGATCGAATAAACGGTCGGCGTGACGACGAGCGATAACAGCAGCGCGAAAACAAGTCCGCCGATCACGGCAACGGCAAGCGGTTGAAGAAGTTCCGAGCCGGCACCGAGTGCCAAGGCAAGCGGCAGCATTCCAAGAATCGCCGCCAAACTCGTCATCAGCACCGGACGAAATCTTCTCCGCCCCGAAAGTATCAGGGCTTCGGTCAAATTGCCGGTTTTCGACAAATTTTCCGCGACAGCATCAAGCATTAAAATTCCGTTTTTGGCGACGATTCCGACGACCATGATCATTCCCATCAGACTGACGACGTTCAATGTGATCTTCGTTACAAAAAGCGCGAGCAAAACGCCGCCCAAAGCCAGCACGGCGCCCGTGACGATCGCAATCGGATGTGCGAAGGAGCGAAATTCGATGAGCAGAACGAGAAAAACCAGCACGATTGCCAAAACCAAAGCCGTCGCCAATTCACGAAAAGAAGATTGCTGTTCGGCGTAAATTCCGCCGTATTCGATGGTCATTCCGGCTGGCAATTTGACATCTTTGGCGAGCTGCGCCTTGATGTTTTGAATCGTCGTTCCGAGATCGCTGCCCGTGATTCTGCCCGTCACGGAAATTGATTGGCGCAAACCGTCGCGAACGATTTCGGTCTGCCCTTTGTCGTATTCGATTGTGGCAACTTGTTCGAGGCGAAATTGTGCGCCGCTCGCTGAACGAATCTGCAAGGCTTTCAAAGTGTCAAGCGAAGTTTTTGCTTCGGGCGGAAACACGACGCGCACGGTGATTAACTTTCCCTGTTGCAAAATTGCCGAAGCCGCGTCGCCCGTCATCGCCGTTTCGACCGCATTTGCCACGTCGCTCGCGTTCACGCCAAACTGCGCCGCGCTTTGCGGATTGATCTTGAAAGTCAGTGCCGCGCCGCTGACAACCACGCCGTCAAAGGTATCAACCACGCCGTTCACTTTTTTTATTGATTGCTCGATTTCGGCGGCTTTTGCTTCGAGAGCCTTTTTATCTTCGCTGAAAATTTTTATCTCGATCGGTTCGGGCGAGCTTGCCAGATCGCCGATCAAATCGGACAAAATGCCGATAAATTCGATTTCCAATGTCGGTTCGCCCGACTCCAGTTCGCCGCGTAGATCGTCGGCAACTTGTTCGGTCGAACGCTTGCGGTCGGCTTTCATTTTGACGGCAAAATCACCCGTGTTCGGTTCGGTGACACCTGAAAGTCCAAGCTGTGCGCCGGTGCGCCGCGAAAAACTTTCGACTTCCGGCGTGTCCTTCAAAAGTTCTTCGACGT
>JBBQOA010000466.1:0-4182 GCA_038330465.1 Pyrinomonadales bacterium | reverse complement strand
GACAAAGGAACTTTTTTCGATTTACGGCATCAAAAAGGATAGGCTTAATAAAATTCAAGACCTTCAATTTAAGGAAAATCAACCAGAGGAGAGAATTATGAGAAAGTATTTACTTTTACTTTTTGTTATCAGTTTATGTTGTGTCGCGGTTTCCGCCCAAAAAGCATCCAAACCGACCTTAACGCCGTCCGAACCGACTGCCGAACAGCAAGTCCTTTTGCAAGAGGGAGTTGATCTGCACGATGCTAAAAAATATGATAGAGCGATCGAAAAATATATGTTGATTTTGGCGGATAACCCTGATTGCACAGCCGCCCTTTACGAAATGGCGATTTCCTACCGGGCAAAAGGCGACGTCACCAAAGCGATCGAGGTTGCGACCAAAGGCGTCAAATATAAATCGCCGGAATTATCGCTGTTCTATATCTTGATCGGCAATACGTGGGACGAACAAGGAAATCCGCAAAAAGCGATCGATTTATATCAGGAAACGATCAAGATCCTTAACGATGAAAAAAACAATGGTAAAGCTTTATCGAGTGTGTACTATAATTTAGGCGTTACCTACACGAATCAAAAGCAATATAAAGATGCAAAAGAAGCATTGAAAAAAGCGGTTGAATATAATTTCGGTTATGCGAGCCCGAATTATCTTTTGGCGGAAGTTTATCTCGGCACAAAATATAAAGTTCCGTCGATGTTAGCCGCTGCCCGTTTGATTTCCTTAGAAATCAATTCGGCGCGCTCGAAACGTGCGGTCACGATCTTTCTAAATACCTTAAAATCGGCGAAAAAGAATGAAAAAACCGGCAATATCGAGATATTTATGGATATGAACGCGCCGAAAGACGAAGGTGATTTTGCGATGTATGATTTGATTTTGGGGACGCTCACGACGGTCAAATCAGACGATGACAAAAACAAATCGGAAGAAGATATTTTTGCCGAAGCCTTTGATACGCTGGTCGCGCTTTTGTCTGAGGACAAAAAACTAAAAACAACTTTTGTCGGAAAAAATTACGTGCCTTTTCTGGTTGATATGAAAAAACTGGGATATTCCAAAATATTCGCCTATTTGGTTTTACAGCAGGACGGAAACAAAACTGCCGAAAAATGGCTGATCGACAACAGCCAAAAGGCGATCGAATTCATCAATTGGGCGAAACGGTATTAACTCCGCAGTCTTGATCTTTAAACCCCTGCGATTTTGTTTCGGATCGATGCCGCAACACCGTCGATAATTTCTCTTGAAAGCTCTTGCGAGATATATAACGCGGCAATGTTATGCGCGGCGGTCATCACCATCAAGGCTTCGGGAAGTTGGTCAAGTTGGAGCAGAACAAAGACTTTGGTGCGATAAGATTCGACCAATTTACGATAACTTTCGCCGCCTTCGAGCAAGGTGATCGCGCTGTTCACATATTGCAGCGCCTGGTCGAACTTACCTTCCGCCGCAAAAATTTGGGCACGCGTTTCAAGTGAAAAGCCCTCGCGCATTTTATCGCCGATTTGTTCAAAAATCAGCTTGGCTTTTTGAGCCGAAAGATGGGCTTCTGCATAAAGTCCGGCTTTATGCAGAAGCTGCGCCAAATTATTTTCAGCCGCGCCGAAATAAATTTTATGATCGGCTTTTTGGAAAAATGTTCGCGCCAATTTCAGGTGTATTAAGGCTTCGTCCTTGTTTCCGAGATTTTTATGAGCAATCGCTAAATGATTATGAAAAGAGCCGTTAAGTAAATCACCGGCGTGATTTTCAAATAAATCTTCCAACTCTGTGCAGCGGCAGATAACTTTTTCATATTTTCCGCTGTCAATATCCAACAGAGTTTCGGTAATATAAGAATTCAGTCGGATCGGGTGGTTTGGAGATATGTTTTTTGAAAATGCTTCGCTTAGCCAATCAGCCGCTTCCGTAAATTCGCCGGTCCGGGAATACGCCAACGCTAAATAGTTTTCGCACTCGGCGGCTTTTTCGAACATTTTACGGGAAAGAAATCGTTGGCGGGCTTGGGTCAGCAGATTTTTAGAAATTTCCTGCGAATTTGAAATTTTTTGAGTATTACCCAAAAAGCCGATTATTCCGCCGAATCTTAAAAAAAGTTCGGCAGATTCTTCCTCGGAAAGTCCAACGGCATTTGGGTATTGCGAATAAACGTCCCAAAAAGGCGCAAGGATCTGGAAGGCTTTTTCGTATTGTCCGATGTCCTCCGCGCTTTTGACGTCAGATAGTGTGATTGCAAGATTTTGGGAGTTGTTCATATTTTTTTTCTGAAAACTTTCCGCTATTAAACATTTTAATGAACTTCCCTGAATTAAAAAATCAAAAAAACTTGGAGAAGTTATGAAAAATCTATTGAAAATCAGCCTTTTTCTGGCTGTCTTATGTTTCGCCATTCCGGTTTATGCTGATGGCGATATGACTACGGGTAATAAAACTTGCACACAAAATTGCGGCGGTTTACGGGCGGAAAATAACCCGACCCCGACAACTTTGAGCGACCAAAAACAGGATGAATCAACGATCGGAAATGTTTACAATTGGTTATTTGAACAAATTGCGACATTTCTGGATTAACATCTAATTAATATTAATCACAGACTCGGAAAACATTTGGATTTTACAAGAAAATTTCAGATGTTTTCCGACCCCGAAATAAACCACTAAAGCTAATTGATACAAAACATAGCACGAAATAGTCAGAATTAAAAACGCTTATTCAAAAATTATTCAATCCTGAACGAACATCGTTCCCGTTCCTTTGTCCGTAAAAACCTCTGAAAGCAGCGCATTTCGACGAGTTCCGCTGATAATATGCGCAGATTTGACACCGCTTTTCAGCAGCGACATCAAACTCTGTAATTTCGGGATCATCCCGCCCGTTGCGCGTTCGGATTCGATCATATTTTCAGCTTCGGAAACCGTCAAACGCGAAATTTTCGTTGTTTTATCATTGGGATCGAGATAAATTCCGTTGACATCCGTCAGCAAAACGAGCTTTTCCGCTTTTAGCCGGATGGCAATTTCAGCCGCGATCGTGTCGGCATTGATATTGAAAACTCTGCCTTCATCATCCGCGCCGAGCGAGGAAACGACCGGCAGATAATCGGCGTCCAGCAGCAAACTCAAAAGATGTGAATTGATTTCTAAAACGTCGCCGACATTTCCAAAATCGATCGTTTCAATCAAACCTGTTTCTTTATTTTTGATTTCCCTCGGCGGGCGTTTGACCGCGTGCACGATATTTCCGTCAATTCCCGAAAGCCCGACCGCATTTGTTCCGCGTTGCCGGAGGGCAGCTAATATATCGGTATTTATTTTGCCCGCAAAGATCATTTTGGCGAGTTCGAGCGTGTCGTCATTCGTCACGCGCCGACCTTCGATGACGGTTTGCGCGACGCCGAGTTTTTGGGCAAGTTCGGAAAGCTGTTTGCCGCCGCCGTGAATCACGCAGAGCTTGATCCCGACCTGATGGAGCAACGCCAATTCTTCCGCTAGGGAAGCAAGATTTTCTTTGTTTTCAGTAACTTTGCCGGAAAATTTGACAACAAATGTTTTACCTTTGAATTTTTGAATATAAGGCAGAGCTTCGCGCAAAAGTTCTAATTTTTGTTCATTCATAAATACTTTGTGACCAATTCCGAGGTCGCGCTCGATTCACAGACCGCGACAACTTCAAATTCCGTCAGGTCTTGCCATTGCAAGATCCATTCCTGCAGCAAACTGATATCATCGCATTCCATCAGTTGAAAACAGCGTTCAAAATTTGCTTCGATCCAACTATCTATGTAGGTCAAACCTTCGGGCATCATTCGTCCGCGATCAAGAAATCGCTGATAGATCGGTTTGGCATCACGATTTTTGAATCTTTCGATGACCATAAAAAGCATATTCTAACCTCATTTAACAGATAAAATAAAAAAGCTAATGACTAATTTCAAACATTAGCCATTAGCTCGGAAAAATTCAATCGAAGAATAAATATTATCTCCAGTCAAGGATCGTAAATGATGACCCAATCGTAAAATCGCTTAAGCTTTTATCCATAAGATTACCGAATCTGGGTTCCATCGCCGCAACCAGATCAAGGCTCGAATAGTAATCGCAAATAACATTGACATGCGAGGCATTTCCGCTCAGATCACAAAAACCGATCATCACCGGACCATTTGTTAATTTCGACG
>JBBQOA010000465.1:0-4198 GCA_038330465.1 Pyrinomonadales bacterium | reverse complement strand
ACTTACGCCCTGCGCAACGGCTATTCGATCGCCGAAATTCACCGTTTGACGCGCATTGATCCGTGGTTTCTTGAACAATTGCAGGAAGTTATGCAATTGCAGGCACGCATCGACGGCAGAAATTTGAACGAAGTGCCGAGCGAAGTTTTGCAAACCGCAAAAGAATATGCACTTTCGGACCGACGTATTTCCTATCTGACAAATTCGACCGAAGATGAGGTGCGCGAACGCCGCAAAAACTTAAATATCGCACCGGTTTATAAACGGGTTGACACCTGCGGCGCCGAATTTGAATCGCACACGCCGTATCTTTATTCAACCTACGAAGAAGAATGTGAAGCCGAACCGACGAGTCGCCGAAAAATTATGATTTTAGGTTCGGGACCGAACCGCATCGGGCAGGGAATCGAGTTTGATTATTGCTGCTGTCACGCTTCATTTGCTCTTCACGATGCGGATTTTGAAACCATTATGGTCAACTGTAATCCCGAAACCGTTTCGACCGATTACGACACTTCCGACCGCTTATATTTCGAACCGCTGACGTTTGAGGACGTGATGAACATCGTCGAAAAAGAGCAGCCGACCGGCGTCATCGTCCAATTCGGCGGACAGACGCCGCTTAATCTTGCCGACCGTTTGCACAAAGCCGGCGTTCCGATCATCGGTACTTCGCCCGATTCGATCGATCTGGCGGAAGACCGCAAAAGATTTTCCGCGCTCTTGCAGGAATTGAAAATTCCGCAAACCGAAAACGGCACGGCGGTTTCCGGCGAAGAGGCGAAGATCATCGCCGCCAAACTCGGTTATCCGGTCGTCGTGCGTCCTTCGTTTGTGCTCGGCGGACGCGCGATGGCGATCGTCTATGACGAACAAACGCTCGACGAATATATGCGCTCGGCGGTTGACGCTTCGCCCGAAAAGCCGATCTTGATCGATAAATTTTTAGAAAGAGCCGTCGAAATTGACGTTGACGCGCTTGCCGATGAAACGGCGGTTGTCATCTGCGGAATTCAGGAACATATCGAAGAAGCGGGAATCCATTCGGGCGATTCATCGTCGGTTTTGCCCGCGCAAAGAATCGCCCGTGAACATCTCGAAACTATCAAACATTACACCGTCAATCTCGCCAAAGCACTGAAAGTCGTCGGTTTAATGAATCTTCAATTAGCGATCAAAGACGACCGTGTTTATGTTATCGAAGTCAATCCGCGAGCTTCGCGCACCGTCCCGTTCGTCGCCAAAGCGACCGGCGTTCCGATTGCCAAGATCGCGTCGTTAATTATGGCGGGCGACAAAACTCTCGCCGAATTCAGTCTGCCCGAAGTTTTGACCGTGCCGAAGATCTTCGTTAAATCGCCCGTTTTCCCGTTCAAAAAATTCGCCGGGGTTGATCCGATCCTTGGACCCGAAATGCATTCAACGGGCGAAGTGATGGGCGTCGGCGAGACATTCGGCGAAGCTTACGGCAAAGCGATGGAAGGCGCGAGTCTGGTTTTGCCGATGGCTGGCAAAGCCTTTATTTCCGTCAACGATTCCGACAAAGGTCAAGCCGTCATCCTCGCGCGAAGGTTAAACAAACTCGGTTTCGATCTTGTCGCGACCTACGGCACGACCAAGCGTTTGCAGGAAGTCGGACTCGTTTGCGAAACAGTTTTCAAAGTCAACGAAGGTCGCCCGAATATCGCCGACTACATCAAACAAGGCGAGATCTCGCTCGTCATCAACACGCCTTTGGGGCGAACTTCGCACTACGACGAACAGGCGATCCGCAAATCCGCGTTGCAATTCAATGTGCCGACCGTCACGACAATGACCGGCGCCGAAGCCTTGATCGAAGCGATCGCGACGAAGAAATCACAGGAAAAAGTTGAAGTAAGAAGTTTGCAGGAGATTCATTCAGGCAGCAAATCATTGATTGTAAATGGTTGATTATTACCTTTTTAAAATCATTTTTTGAGTGCTATTGTTTTCAGTAAAATGCGTCCTCATTAGATGGCTTTCCGAAATAAACGATTAATTCAAAGAGTTAATTCGTCAAGATCAAGGACAGCGAGAATCTGTGCATTGCCCCCACTTGCTGCCGAACGATCTCTTTTGAGTAGCAGCCCGATAAAAAACGATCCTGCCCGACACTCATTCGTTGCTCGCACTGAATCACGGCGGAAAACAGAAGAATCTACAGGAATTGGTCAAAGACATACAGTCGGACAAGCCCGCGCTTATCGAAACCCTGCTCAATGAATTGAAAAAATAGTTAAACAGAGCATCGGCAGCCTTGCCGGCACTCCGCTCGGTCTTGAAACTTATTTTTGCGGCAGTTATCGGATATCGGCAATTCCGACGTATAATCAAAAAAGAGAAATCTAAACCAAAAACGAGGTGAAACTTAATAAAAATATATGATGAAACGTTTATTCGGCATTGTTTTTGCGGCGATTGCGTTGTGTTCGGCAGTTTTGGCGCAGCGCGATCTGGGTGTTCGACCGACCGATTCGGGCGGCGTGCTAATGGCGGAACAGGCGGCTTATGATGTCAAATCCTATGACTTGTCGGTTGCTCCGAACATCGCCGAGCAATCGATCAAAGGGACGGTCATCGTCAAAGCATTGATCGTCAAACCGCTCGATAAATTCGTACTTGATCTTGATTATCCGTTCACGGTCGAATCCGCCGCGCTTCTCAACGGCAAGGGCGCGCAAACCCTGAAATTCGAGCGCCGCGCGGGAAAGATCTGGATCGATCTCGGCAAAACTGTCAAGCCGGGCAAAACGATCGAGGTGCGCGTGGTCTATTTCGGCAAACCGAAGGTCGCGCCGCGTCCGCCGTGGGTCGGCGGCTTCGTTTGGTCGAAAACAAAGGATGGTTCGCCGTGGGTCGCGACCGCCGTGCAGAATGACGGTGCCGATCTCTGGTTTCCCGTCAAAGATCATCCGTCGGATAAAGCCGACACAACCACGCTTCATTTCACGGTTCCCGAAAACCTTGTCGCGGCGTCGAACGGCAAGCTGCAATCGGTCGTCGATAATAAGGACGGCACGAAAACCTATAATTGGTTTGTTTCACAGCCGATCAGCAATTATTGTATCGCGCTCAATATCGCGCCCTATAAGGTCATCAACGACAGTGTTAGATCGGTGACGGGTGAAATGATCCCGATCCAGTTTTATGTCCTGCCCGAAGATTTTGAAAAAGGACAATCGCTCGTCGATCTGGCGAAGAAATACAACGCATTCTTCGAGAAATATCTCGGACCGTATCCGTTTCGCGCCGATAAGATCGGAATCGCCGAAACGCCTCATCTCGGGATGGAACATCAGACCATCACGGCTTACGGCAACGGCTTTAAATACAGTCCCGACGGCGACGATTGGCTTTTGTTTCACGAATTCGGGCACGAATGGTGGGCAAATCTCGTGACCGCGCCCGATTGGAACGATTTCTGGATCCACGAAGGTTTCGAATCGTTCATGGATACGTTCTACGTCGAAACGACCAAGGGCAAAGACGCCTATTTTGCAGCGATGAAGGCGCGTTACCGTAATTTGCGCAATATCAAGCCGGTCGCGCCGCGCGAGGCGCAGACGACGACGCAGATCTATATGCTGCCGCCCGATTACACGAAATCCGACGGCGACATCTACGGCAAAGGCGCGCTTATTCTGAACACGCTGCGCTATTACATTGGCGACGACGCGTTTTTCAGAGCGCTCCGGCGGACAGCTTATCCGACGGCGGCGATGGAAAAGGTGACAAACGGAAAACAATTCCACTTTGAAACAACCGACGATTTTATGAGAACGGCGGAAAAGGAATCGGGCAAGAAACTCGATTGGTTTTTCGAACTTTATTTAAGACAGCCGCAGCTTCCGAAATTAATTGCCGAAAAACAGCCGAATCAATTGGTTCTGCGCTGGGAAACGCCGAACAATTTGCCGTTTCCGATGCCCGTAGATGTCGAGATCGGCGGCGCGATAAAACGCGTCGAAATGACGGGTAACACGGCAACTATTCCGCTGCCGACGGACGCGAAATACGAAATTGACCCGCACGGCTGGGTTTTGATGAAATCGGTGGACTTTTCGGCGAAGTAATGTTGTCAGGATAATTGGAATTGACGGTAAAAAAAAGCGAAATGGGACGCGGGTGTTAAGGGGGTTTTTTGGGTATTTTTTAAGAGGAACAAAACGCGCAAAAC
>JBBQOA010000464.1:0-4208 GCA_038330465.1 Pyrinomonadales bacterium | reverse complement strand
AAATATCGATCCAATTTTCAGGAACCGGAACATTTTTGGCTTTCTTTTCCTTGATGCCTTCGGGTTTCTTTTCATCTTTCAAAACTTCTTTCGGTTTCGCATCTTTCTTGGGCGCGGTTGCCGTATTAGAAGCCGAATTTGTCGAAGCCGTCGAACTGGCGGGTTTTGCCGCGTTCGAGGTGCTGTTTGAACTCGTTGAGAAACTCGCGCTGCATCCAACCATTCCAAATCCGAAAGCAGAAATTGTCATTATCATCAATAATATTTTTTTCATTTATTTCTCCTGTTATTTGTCTTTTTTTTTAGATAAATAGCGTCGTGTCATTTAACTATTGCCGTGGCTTTTCCGTTTTTGTAATAGAGTTCGACGGTCGAAATTTTCAATAAATTCAAACTGTCCCATTCGATATAAGCCCCGTCTTCGTCTTCGACCCGCAAATCCCAATATTTAGCAGTTTCCGACCGTGAAAAATGTATTTCGACACTGTCACCCGCCGCCAGCGTATCAACGCCGAGAATGTCCTCACCCCAATCTTTCGCGTTATGCGGCGTCACATAGAGAGCATTAATTTCAACACCCGTTTTATTGACCAATTCAAAATCCTGCTCACCCAGCAGAATTGAATTCAAATTATTTATATTTTTCGCCTCGGTTGTCGTTGCCGAAAAAGCAAACATTCCGGTCATTAAAATCACAATTACCCAACTCAAAATCATTTTATTCATAAACATTTCTCCTCAATTGCTTCTAAAAAGCATTCTTTTTGATCAAAGACACTTTGTATTGTCTTTCTACATAGCTAAACGGAAATTCAAAACAAAAAGGGTCATTGTAATTATTTTTTTATTTTTTCACTTAATAAAAGAAAATATATTAGGAATTAAGTTAGAAGTGACAGGTGCAAGGTCAAATGAGACATGACAGGAATTCGGACAACAAAAAATGGGAACGCTGCCGCAGCGAGAGTTTTATGCGGGGAAACTTTTTTTACAAGTCAGTTGTGCGTCAATGAAATTTGAAAGCACTAATATCAATTTGTTTGCCGCTTGGGTTGATGCTTTTTAATATTTTCGGTGATAGGGATTAACCTTCTCCGACTTTCGGACTTTGAGCATTTCGCGCAGTTCGAGAAGTTGTGAAGCGAGTTCGGTCAGGGCTTGTCGGCGATCTGAATTTATTACCAAGGGTTTGCTTTCGATGATATTTTCTTGCGCATCTTCCAAATTCGGTTCAAAATCTTCGAGCTCTTCAAGATCTTCGATTTCCGGCGTCGGAGCCTGCACAGGCTGGATATAAGTTTCAGGGCGAACAGGTTCTGCCGGAACGATTTTCAGACGACTGGTTTCCCGCAATTCGATCTGGAGTTTCTTTTTCGCGCCCGCGATCGTGTAAAGTTCATCGTAGAGAAGTTCCTTGATTCGCAGCGCGATCTCGACATCACGACGTCGATAACTTCTTTGTCCTGAACGGTTCTTTTGGGGCGAAAGCATCGGGAATTCGGTTTCCCAATAACGCAAAACGTGCGCCTGGACATCAACAATGTCGCAAACTTCGCCGATTTTGAAAAAGATTTTTTCCGGTATTGAAACAGCCGCGTATCCCATTGTGTGCCCCTTTTGTGTTAAAGTTTTTAATAAATTGTGCCGCCGTTATTGTAAGCGTTTATTGCATTTGTGTCAATATTTTTTATGCCAACCGAATTTGAGTTTCTCGAAAAACTGAAAAAAAAATATTCTTTGACGAAAATCGGCGATGATTGCGCCGTTTTGCCGAAAGATTCCGTCACGGATCTGGTCATCACGACCGATCTGCTCGTCGAAGATATTGATTTTCGGCTCGACTGGACGAAACCCGAATTTATCGGACATAAAGCGCTTGCCGTTTCCCTTTCCGACGTCGCCGCAATGGGCGCGAAACCCGTCTGGTCGATGGTTTCGATCGGCGTTCCCGAAGCGGTTTGGAAGACCGATTTTGTTGATGAATTTTACCGTGGTTATATGAATTTAGCCAATCGATTCGGCGTTGTACTCGTCGGCGGCGACGTTTCAAAAACGCCTGACAAAATCGTCATAGATTCGATCGCGGCGGGCGAAATTAAACGGGGAAAGGCGGTTCACCGGTCGGGCGCAAAAGCCGGTGATTTGATCTTTGTGACGGGCGAACTCGGCGCGGCGGCGTTGGCTTTAAAACTTTTGGAAAACGGCGCGAGATTTGATGGATCTGACCATCAAAGTCTGCTTTTGCGCCAACTTGCGCCAAATCCGCAAACTGCGATCGGACAACTTTTGGGCGACAATGAACTGGCAACGGCAATGATCGATCTAAGCGACGGAATTTCTTCCGATTTGGCGCATTTGTGTCAAGCCAGCAAAGTTGGCGCAAAAATCTTTGCCGCCAAAATTCCCTTTCGAGATCAAATTTCAAATTTCAAATTTCAAATTGAAGACCAATTATCTTTCGTATTGAACGGCGGCGAAGATTTTGAGCTGCTCTTTACGGTCAATCCGAAAAAAAAAATCGAAGTTGAAGATGCCCTCAAAAACCATCAAATTTCCCTCATCGGTGAAATCACTTCAAACACAGCAATCATTGAACTTATTGATGCTTCAAACAGCCAGATTTTAGAACCGAAAGGCTTCCGCCATTTTTGACCGAATTTCTGCATCAAAAAAAATATTTTCAAAAAATGCTTGACAAGCGATTTTAAACCGTGCTAAAACTTTCAACGGTTCGCAAATTGATTGCGAACAAAATTTTTTAGGAGATAATTTTTGTGATTCAAAATTGGATACAGACAAATCTGAAACGAACGGACTTCGCCGCGCATAATGCGATGCGGTTTAATAGAAGTTTGTCGTCATTGGTTTGTGCCAAATTTGAAAATTCAGATTATCAACCGACCGGCGGCGGCTTAGATCGCCTCGGAAGAAAGCATTAGAAAAGCGGGAGCGGCAAGTTTCCGCTCCCGAAACGTAAAAATTTAACGAGTTTTTGAACTCAGAAATTGTTTTTGGAGCGGTGACGCAAAAGTTCTCGAAAAGAGAAACTTAAAAGTCGCCGCTTTTTTCGTTTTTATGATATTTGACAACTGAATAACCGAAAAAAGTCCGGAAGTTGGGCGTTTTGGCGAGCGAAGATGCCGCCGAAAGCAAGCTGTCCGGGCAAAAAAAGAAAAAGGCAGAGAGTTTGGAAAGATTTTTTTCTCGCGTATTAAACTTTGGCGAGTTCCGACGGGAAAAAAATCTTGTGACTTTGTTCGGGCACAATTGCGTCTGAAGTCTGCCATCTCTCTCTCTGCCTTTTTCATTTTACACGATTTAGTAAATTTACCCATTCGCTCCGGCGCGATGGCACTGACCTTGACGCATCGCTTGCCTGTCGGCAAAGGCTGGCAGTCTGTAAAACTGTTGCGCGATTTGCGCGCTCTGAAGGTTCGAATCCTTCCCGATGCATACCGATTTTGGATTTTAGATTTTGGATTGCGGGTTAAAAAAAATAATTCAGAAACCCGAAATCCACAGTCCGAAATCGATCTGTGAGCGAAACTCAAACGGCTGAGTGCCGGTCTTCCAAACCGGATGTTGCGGGTTCGATTCCCGTCGCTCACTCCAATTTTTTTTCAGGCTTTGTAGCTCAGATGGATCAGAGAGCGCAAGTTTCCGAAACTTGAGGTCGCGCGTTCGAGTCGCGCCAGAGCCATTCGAGGCGCGTAGTTTCAATCGGCAAAACGCCGGTCTCCAAAACCGAAGTTTTCAGTTCAAATCTGAACGCGCCTGCCAAATTTCCTCCAAGCGAAGCGGGAAGAAATACGTGATTTCTTCAAACCTCATCAATCAATTGCGGATTTAGGGTTGCGGATTGCGGATTTATTTCAATCTGCGATCCGGAATCTTAAATCCGCAATCCCAAACGCCAAAACAAATATTGGAAGGCACGCCAAACCGGTTTGGCAGCAGTCCTGAAAACTGCCGCGCGTTGACCGCGCTAAGAGGTTCGAGTCCTCTGCCTTCCGCCACATCGATTTCTGATTTTGGATTGTGGATTCCGGATTGTAGAAAATAAATCTGCAATCCAAAATGGCTTTGTTGCATAAATAGCCAGATTTCCAATTTTCAATTTTAATCTCAGATCGTGACTTTGTAACTGTCCGGCATTCCCAAGTGCGTCATCCGGTTTAAGGCGGCGCTCTTGATGATCATTTCCTGAA
>JBBQOA010000463.1:0-4209 GCA_038330465.1 Pyrinomonadales bacterium | reverse complement strand
ATTGCCGAGATTGGTGTCGGCGGCTTTGACCGAGTTTTGCCCGATCGGGATCGCGCTTTGAACACCTTCGGATTTTTCTATTTCAGGGCGAATCGAAACCGGCAAACTAAATGCTTCCGATCCGCTCATTCCGAATGTGCCGCCCGCCCGAAAGAGTATTTCCGCGCCGACATTTGCTTCGCGTTTACCACGTTCGCGCATCGTGCCGTTTGAGAGCCCGATTGTGAAAACGATCAGCAAAACACCGACGGCGATGCCGAGCACGCTGACAACTGTCCGCGCCGGTCGATGAAGCATATTTGAAAAGACGAGATTTTCCATTGTGTTTTAAGTCGCAACTCCAAAGTCTCAAGACATTTTTATTTCGTTGCCGTTGACGTATTTGTGTTCGCGGCGGAATTCGGCGTTGGAACGGCTGAAAGTTGAAGCAATTCTTCGGGCGATTTCCAGCCGGTTTGTTTGAGCAATTCGATCGCAAAACGAATCGGGACCGCCATATTTGCCGCGTTGCTTTCGGTAAAAACACCGAAATTTACGCCGATAACTTTCCCCGTTTGACCAAAGAGCGGCGCCCCCGAACCGCCCTCCGCCGTTTTCGCGTCGTGAACGATTCGGCGCTGATCAAGATCGGTGATCGTGCCCTGCGTCGTCAGCGGGACGATCTTCCGGTTTTGCGCCAGATATGTGATGATGCATTGCCGCGAACCGCCGCAGCGCGAATTTATTGTTCTGGCTTCCGAATCGTCAACCATTGCCAAAAGCCGGTCGGGTCCGTTCGGATAACCCATCGAAACGACGGTTCGACCGACTGCGACCGTATCCGAACCCGGATCGAGCGGCAAAACGGGAATATCGGTCGAAAGCAGCGCCGGGTCGATCGAGGCGATCGCCAGATCTTCACGCCCGCCGGTTTGTCTGACTTTGAGCGGAAAAGGCTGCGGAAAATTCGGAAAATAAATGACGAGCCGTTTGATCCGCGGGCGTCCGTTCGAATCGCGCATCATTTGTTTGACCAGATCATCTTCGCCCCACGGCTGCAGAACGTGGCGATTTGTAATGATGTAACCGCCGCCGACGTGAAAACCCGTCCCGATAAAGTCGTATTCGATCGGCGTTCCGTTGCCGTCGGTCGTTAAACCGAGTTGTTGCGGAACTTGCGGAACTTGATCTTCCTGCGGCATCGGTTCATACGGGTCGGGCTGAGCGGTTTGCGGATCGGGATAACGCAGTGTTTTCCCGTTCGTTTTGCTGACCAGATCGTAAACGCCGACGATCAGACAAACCCCGTTTCCGTAATCGGAACGCAGACGCGGCGCGAGCGAAAATATATCAATGACCTGTTTATTGCTCTGATCGATCTTGCCGATCTGGTCGTTGGTCAAATTGAGTTTTTCTTCGAGCTTGCGGACAACTTCGTTTTGTTTTTCGGTTTCGAGCCGCGTCTGTTTCAGTTCGCGGTTGTAGGCAAACCCGAGATACAAAACTCCGCCGATAAATGCGACCGCCAAAACCAAAACCATCAATTTGGTCGTCAAACTGATTTCGCGGGAAAGCTCGCGGACAAATTCGCGTAAAAAAGCCTTCGCGTCGTCGCGTTTTGGCGAAATTGCCGATTCGAGCGCGGCTTCCTCGATAAATTGGGCAACGTGCGTTTCGCGGTTGGTCGTGATCAGCGAAGATTTCGAGGCAAGCGAAAAGAACGAAAAAATGATGTCGGTCGAATCGACTGAAATAGAGTCGCCGTCCTTGATGGCGATGTAGCGGCGGACCGGTTGACCACCGTTATAAGTAAGTTTTAAGTCTTTGTTGAGCGTGACGATCCGATAATCGCCCTCGCTCAGTTCGAGTTCGAACCAGGTTTCGCGGGTTTCGACCGAAGCCGAGTGAATTTGGATATCATTGTTTTCGCCGGTGCCGACACTGATTCGTTCATCGGAAAAAAATTCCGTGCGCTTTTCCGTGCCGACCGAGATGTGAATGATGATACCTGCTGACATTCTTTACAAAAAAAACAATCTATTAATATACATTAATCGATATGCGAAATGGTATCACAAACCACTTGCAAAACGAACTTTTTAAAAGAATTACTCTTCACCGGTTATCAAAAACTGTTTGCATTGACGCGCGATTTGAGTTTGATGTTTTGAGTTTTATTGAATAATTTAGATTAATAAGTTGTGACCGTCCGCATTTCGCGGACGGTTTTGAAACGGTTTGAAATATGAGTAAAACGAAATTTATCGACGACCGCGAAAAGCTGGAAAAACTCGCGCCGGTCGCGAACGCGGCGATCAAACGGCACGTTTTTGTCTGCAACGGAAAATCTTGTGCGGCGGTCGGCAGCGCAGCGGTCAAAGCCGCTTTTGAAAGCCAATTGGAAGAAAAAACTCTGCGTTACGGCAAAGAATCAAAGGGGCGCAACCCGCACGGCGAAATCGTTCTGACCGATTGCGGTTCGGTCGGATTTTGTTCGGTCGGTCCGGCGGTGCTCGTTTATCCCGAAGGCGTCTGGTATGCGCAGGTTGGCGCCGAAGATGTCGAGGAAATCATCGAAACACATCTCGAAAACGGAAAAATCGTCGAGCGGCTGGAACTCAAGAATATGTCGCCCGACGATTGATACTTTTCGATAAAATTAGCTTTTCGGAATGACCGAAACGACGACCGCCGAGTCGGTCAGATATGCCGTCAGCGGATCTTTCGCCGGTTCTTTCAACACGTTTCCGTTTGCCGGATCAAAGCGCGAACCGTGCCAATCACAAACTAATTGTTTTGTTTTTTCGTCAAACTTGACCGGACCGCCCTTGTGCGGACATTTCGTGCTGAAAGCGGCAAAACTCATTTCGCCGTTGCGAATAACGATAACTTTTCCGGCTGATTTTGTTTTGATCGTTTCCGTTCCGCCGATCGTCGCGAGCGGGCTTGCCGCGTCGAGTTTTAAGACCAGATCTTCATTCATCGAATCGCCGTCTTTCTTTTTGTCTTTTTGCGCCTGCGCCGCTTTCAAACCCGACAAACTCAGGACGACGCCGCCGGCGATCGCGCTTGCTTTGACCAAAAACTCACGCCGCCCACCGCAGCCCGCCGCCGCCTTTTCCGCACACAAATCCTCGTTCGGATTTTCAATTTTCATAGATATTCCTCATTTATCATTCAAATATTATTCAGACAAGTTTTAGCAACTACAAAGCCTTAGACAATGCGTAACTTTATTTCGTTGCCCGAACATGTAATTTTAATTATTTTGTTTTTGAAAAAATAATTTGTTGCTTTTAAGCTAAGCGGGCAAGCAGAAAAATTGAATTTGAATTTGAATTAATCTAAAAGGCAATCTAGCCGTCATAAATTTTGATAAGTTTCCGATCCTTTGTTGAAAAGAATTTCTTATGAGGTCATTCTTGACGCTTGCGGCTTTGGAATGATAGCTTTTTTCTTTTACACTGCTTAATAAACTATGTCACTAGAAAATTTAAAGAAAACGCCGCTCAATGAAGTTCATCGCAAGGCGGGCGGGAAGATGGTCGATTTCGGCGGTTGGGATATGCCGGTGCAATACGCGGCGGGCGTCATCGCCGAACATCTCGCGACCCGTGAAAAAGCCGGACTTTTTGACGTTTCGCATATGGGCGAGATCTTTGTCGAGGGCGAAGACGCGATCAAGTTTGTCAACCGCATCACGACCAACGACGTGACGAAGCTCGTTGACGGGCAGGCACATTATTCGGCATTAACGAATGAAGCGGGCGGCGTTGTTGACGATCTCTTGGTTTATCGTTTTGACGAGGTCAAACTGCTGCTCGTCGTCAACGCCGGGACGACCGACAAGGATTGGGCGTGGATCACTTCGCACGAACACGAAAAAAATGAAGCGATCACGCTCACTAATGCTTCCGCCGATTTTTGCCAGATCGCCGTGCAGGGTCCGCGCGCGCTTGAGATCGCGCAAAAATTTACCGATGTCAATTTGGCGGAAATCAAATATTATCATTTCACGGTCGATAAATTCGACGGCGTTGACGCGATCATTTCGCGCACCGGCTACACGGGCGAGGACGGTTTTGAAGTTTACGCGAACAAAGAACACGCCGAAAAGCTGTGGAACGATCTGATGGCGGCGGGTGCGGAATTCGGCATTCTGCCGTGCGGTCTCGCGGCGCGCAATACCTTGCGGCTCGAATCGGCGATGTCGCTTTACGGTCACGAAAT
>JBBQOA010000462.1:0-4216 GCA_038330465.1 Pyrinomonadales bacterium | reverse complement strand
GAGTTTAAAGACCATCGCGCCTTTCGCGAACATTATATATTGATACGCGGTCGATTGGTCGTCCAAATTTGACGGCGCCCGAATGAGCGACGCGGTCTGCTCAAACGTCAGCGCTTTTTCAAGCAATTCGCGGCGCAGATTATCAAGTTTGGCGCCCGACAAGCTGCTTTCGCGCAGAGAAAACGCGCTGTATTCCGCCAAGCCCTGCGATAGCCACGCATCGTCAAACGATTTCAAACCGACCGTCAAGCCCCACCACTGCGAGGCGGCGGCGCGTTGGAGGCGTTCTTCGACCGAATCCCGCGATTCGTCGAACAAACGATTCGCCATAAAGACCATTCCCTGCGCCGAATAAAATTCGAGGCTGTCGTCGTCGATCTGCGCGACGATCAGCTTCTTGCCGCCGTTCGGCACGCCGTATTTCTTGGTGTAAAATTCGAGCGCGCGCCCGAGCGTTTCGCCGTATTGGGCAACCAATGTTTCATTCGCGGCTTTCGTATAAAACTGGACTTCGTAATCGCCGAACCGAAGGCTTTTGACCGTATAGCGATCGTACGAAAAATTACCGATCAGCGCCGGTTTGGTTTGCACGAAATGATATTTTCCGCCCGTGTTCGTGACGGGCAGATCACTATAACCGGCAAGCGTGTAGCCGCTCGGGATCGAGATCGTGATGTCGCTCGTGGCGCGGTCAGCCGCGTAATCGTGAAATGGAAACCAACGCGCCGCGTAAAGCAGATAACCGTTGTCCGTGCCGACGTAAGCAAGCCGTTTCGTCAGCAGCGGTCCGCCTTCCGCCGTCACCAGAACGCCGCTGTATTTGAAGCGCAGGGTAACGGGCGTGCCCGCCGCGACCGATTCGCCGAGATCGACCTTGACGCTCGGACCGAGATCCGAAACGCCGACGCGGTCCTGCACGAAGGTCACTTGATTTTGCGGTGTCGCCGGTTTCGGCGTGGCTTTCGTCTTTGGTTGCGGCGTGGTCGCCACCGGCAGCGTCGCCGACGAATTCAGGCGCGTCAGGCTTTCGACATTGAGCGAACCGTTCAGCTCGAAAGCCAGCGTGCGTGTTTCTGAGGCAGGCACGAGCGTGACGTCAACGGTCGCCGTCATTTTGTTTTCATTCGGCGCCAGCTGAACATCCATTTTATAATCGGAAATGTCGTAAACAGTACGCTGAACCTGCTGCTGTTGTGCGGCGGCGAAGGACGCAAAAAAGACGACCGCGGAAACAACTCCTAAAACTCGAAAAATATTCTCTCTAAGATTCTTCATTAATTTACCGTAACTTAAATATTCGACTAAAAAGATTGTGCTTTATTATCTTTTTTTATGATGTCGCAAAATGTCAATACGTTTGCCCCGCACAAAAATACTGCCTCAATCGCTTAGGAAATCAACCGAAACGACCTTTTCCGCGATCTCTTTGCCAAGCGCGGCAACCGCCTGATGCGCCGGATGCACCGTGTAAAAATCAAGCGCCGCGCGGTCGGGATAAATCGCGACCAACGCCGTATCGAACGAACGCTCAAGCCGTAAAATGTCCGCACCGACCGTAAAACTCAAAATATTCGGGATGACATTCGGTAAAGCCCGCAGCTTGGCGATGTGGTCAATGCGCGCGGCGTCCGAAGTTTCCGCCTTGTATTTCCAACAAACAATATGTGTCAGCATATTTTGAATTATAAAAGAAGATCGATTCTATGTGAATCAAAAGAAGCAAGTAATTTATCTCTGTGCGACTTTGCGGCTTTGCGGGAAAAACATTTCAAACAGATCAAACGGTTTCGGTAACCGAATTTCATTTATCACGAACATTATTCAGGCGCGTTCGCCCGATTGTTTTCTATTCTTCCGCTTCACACCATTGGCGCGTCACTTCGTGGCGAAATTCAAACATTTTTTCGAGTTTCGGAACGATCACAAGCGGCGCGGCGAAATTTCCCAGAAAACCGAGCGGCGGTTCATATTCGATCTCATCGCGCAAAATCGCGCCGTCTGCGTGCGGCAAAACGATATGCCGGTGCCGCCAGCTCGCAAATGGACCGGAGATCTGCACGTCTTCAAACATTTTCGGCGGTTCGTATTTCGTATGCTCGGCAACCCAGCGCGACGGAAAAATGCCGAAGATCTTTTGTTCGATGACGGCGCGCGAACCGATTTTGGAAATGTCGGCTTTTTGAATCACTTTCGCGTTTTCCCACGGCGGCACTAATCTTTCAAAAGCGTCGGGCAGTTCGTGAAAGGCAAAAACTCGGGCGGGCGCGGCTTTGATGATCGTTTCTTTTATAAATTTCATTTTCTGTCCCTTTTTCGATTGCTCAAACGGCAAAATCTTTTTATACTCAATCGTTTTGTCGATGAATCTTTCAGCCAATAATCGAATTCCTTCGCTCGACGGACTGCGGACGATCTCCGTCGCGCTCGTCATTACTGCCCATTTTCTTCCGGCTTTCGGCAATTACAGCAATGTCGGAATGCTCGGCGTCAAATTCTTTTTCGTCATTTCGGGGTTTTTGATCACCGGACTGCTGCTCAAAGAAATCGACAAAACTTCTACCGTCAATCCTATCAAATTTTACTTCCGGCGCACTTTGCGAATTTTTCCGCCGTATTATTTTTATCTGCTGGTGATTTTCGCCGCCGTTAAATTCAATGTTATTTCCTTTACGGAAAGTTTTGCGCCGTCGCTGACCTACACGAGCAATTATCTGGTTCCAAATACGTGGTATCTGCTTCATACCTGGTCGCTCTCGGTCGAAGAACAATTTTATCTGATCTTCCCTTTCGTCCTGATCTTTCTCGGCAAAAGAAAGATCGCGTGGCTGCTCGGCGGTTTGATCGTGATCTGTCCTTTTTTGCGGCTCGCCGATTATCAATTATTCAGCGAAAGCGCGAAAATGTGGATCTATTACGGTTTTCACGCCAACGCCGACGGACTCGCGACGGGTTGTCTGCTCGCGGTTTTCTACGAACGTCTGCATAAAAACGATCTTTATCTGAAAATTCTCGGTTCGCGACTCTTTTTCATCGCGCCGATCTTGCTGGTCATTGTAAATTCGACGATCGAACCGCGCCGCTTTTATCTCGGCGCATCGTTTACGATCAGCAATGCGCTGATCGCGCTCTGCATCGATTGGGCGATCACGAATTATAAAAGCAATTTTGTCGGCAGACTTCTGAACACCGCGCCGATGGAACAGATCGGCGTGATGAGCTATTCGATCTATCTCTGGCAGCAGCCTTTTTTGAATCACGACAATGTTCTCTGGTTCAACGAATTTCCCTACAATTTAATCGGCATCGCGCTGTTCAGCAGCCTTTCGTATTTTCTCGTCGAAAAATTCTCGCTCCGCTGGCGCAGTTCGATGGAGAAAAAACTTTTCAAAAAACCGCCGCCCGCCGAAACATTTGCGGCGGCTGAAACGGCGGTGAGCTAGCGACAAAGTCGTTCTAAAGATTATCAGAGTTGCGACCCGAGAGAAATCACTTCAAAGATTTAATTCTCTTTTTTTTCTCACTGCGTTCTCCGCGCCTCCGCGTGAAACCATCTTCCTAAAGCTTCTGATTCAGCAAATCCCAAACCTTTTGCAAATGCCGTTCTTCAACGCGGATGCTGCCGACCGAAAGACGCAGCGTAAATTTGCCGTTGAGCTTGGTGTGCGAGAGATACGCCGCGCCCGAAGCATTGATCTCGTTCATTAGTTTCTCATTAAGCGCATCTAAATCTTCGACATTTTTCGGGCAGGCGCGAAAACAAACCAATGCAAAAGGAACCGGCGCGAGCATTTCGAAATCCTCGGAATCATCAACCCAACCCGCAAAAAGCCGCGCCAAACGGCAATGTTCGCGGATTCGTTCGATCAAACCCGTCTGCCCGAAATAACGCATCACAAACCATAGTTTGAGCGACCGAAACCTTCGCCCGAGCTGAATGCCGTAATCCATCTGATTCGTCACGCTTTCCGCCACTTTCAGGTATTCGGCAACGAGCGAAAAGGTTTGTTTGAGCAGATCGAGATCGCGGACATATAAAACCGACAGATCGAACGGCGTGAAAAGCCATTTGTGCGGATTCGTGACGATCGAATCGGCGCGTTCCCAGCCCGCAAAATAGGCTTGAAATTCGGGCACGATCGCCGCGCTTCCCGCATACGCCGCGTCAACGTGCAGAAAGATCTTGTTGCGCTCGCAAATGTCGGCGATTTTATCAATC
>JBBQOA010000461.1:0-4221 GCA_038330465.1 Pyrinomonadales bacterium | reverse complement strand
CGCGCCCGCTTGCAAAAGTCCTAGGTCAAGGGTTCTGACCGCGACATTTTTTAACGGATCGGGCACATCACCCTGCGCAATTCTTAAAGCAAAACCTTCGACCACGGCAGTTTTACCAACGCCCGCTTCGCCTGTCAAAATCGGATTATTTTGACGGCGGCGCGTTAAAATATCAACTATTTGACGAATCTCGAAATCACGTCCCAAAATCGGGTCGATTTTTCCCGCTGCCGCTTTCGCGGGTAGATCTTCGGTGTATTGATTGAGAGCTTTTGTTTTGCCCGGAACCCCCGAGGCGACCGGTGCGCCGTCAGAACTTCCGGCAGCTTCGCCGAGCGCCACCGCGTCACGCGCTTCCGATGAATCCGCCGTAATGTCCGGCAATTTTGTGGTGAGGGATTCGACCGAAATATGACTGAATTCTCTTGAAACATCACGCGCGATTCGCGCCGTGCTTTCATTTGAAAGCAAAGCCAAAATCAAATGTCCCGAACGAATACGTGCTGCCCCGAAATCAACCGAAGCAATCAGCCACGCGTCTTGAAACCATAGCGGCAGGCGGTCTGAAAGTCCGGGCGTGCGGGAGTTTCCTGTTTTCAGCCGGTCAAGCGAAGTTGTCACGTCTTTACTCAAACGATCAATGTTGACTTCATAATGATTACAAATCTTGTGTAAATCGGTGTCGTCTTGTTCAAGCAGTTTGGCTAGAATATGCTCGATTTCGACATCGTAATTTGTGCGCGAAAGGCACAATCCAGCTGCGCTTTCAAGCGCACCGCGACAAGTGTCGTTCAATCTACCGACTAATGATTTTAAATTTACGTTCATTTTTCTTCTTTCTCCTTTAAACATCTGAAACGGGTTTAACTATCTATTTTCAAAACAACCTGGTCATCGTCCTGCGTAAATGGTTTTGTTTTTAGAAACGAAGTCCAGCCGAGCATCGGACGACGTTTGGCGCGGGTCGTCAAAATCGTGCTGGGAACTTGTCTGGCTTGCAAAATAAGCTGGACATCAAAATCGAATTCGAGACCATTCATAAACCGCACGATCGATTTCATCGGTTTATGTGCCGTTCCGCTTGGTAAAAAGGATTGAAATTCGTTGAATGTCAATGCCCCGAAAACAATCCGAAACTTTGATTGCTGTTCCCAAACACGGCTTCCGATAATCGCAGTTCTGCCGAGTCCGCTGTTTGCCTGACCGAGTTTTGTTATGCTTGCGCTGTCTAAATCCAACCATTGACCGAAAAATTGAAGGATTTTTGCCTTAACACGAAAGTAATCGCTCAAAATATTGCCCAGCGCGACTGCCGAATGCGGTTTTTGAGCAATCAAACCGCTATAAGGCAAAAGCGATTCGTCTTCCAAATCCATTTGTCCGCGCAAACCTTTTGTGCCAAGTCCGGCAAAATCAAACAGAAATGCAGTGAAATCATCTTGTCCGCGTTCATAGCTGATCGGAAAGCGGTATTTCTCCCAAGCGCGGAAAAACATCGAAACCGAACGATGCGTAAATATGTCTAAAAAAAGCCACATTGCCGTATCTCGATAACGAATGCGTTCCATTATGAGTTCGGTATAGTGAATCGGCATGACGCCCGAAACACCGACCATTCCCATAAAATTGATGAACATTTCCAGCTTTTGCTGTTCGGTCGATTCATCAAACGATTCGGTGAGTTCGTGGACTTCGCTGGCGGGAAAATTCAGGCTCATTCGTGAGCGAAAACGGACGATTTCTTCGTGCGGCAGAGCTTCGCGCCCGACAGCTTTGCGTTCGGGGAAAACTTTTTCGAGCAACCGCACAGCTTGAAAAAACTCAAACCGATAGGGCTCCTCGGCAAGTTTCTGATTTAAAGGTTTTTCCGCCACAATTTTATTAGCTCAACGCTTGTTTAGACAAAAATCCAGTTTCTTTTCAATAACTTGGCGACAGGGTGTCGAACCTTTGAGTCCGAGTTTTTCACATTCCGCATCTTTACCTTTGTTATCATTGATAATATCGTTGAACGGGTTTGCTACTCCGTCGCAAACGTTTGGTGTTGGACGACTCGCTTCCAAACAACTATCGAAGAAATATTGAACTTTCAAAATTTCGTTGATGTCATTTTCACCGAGCGTTTTGATCATTGAAACGATCTTTGTCTGACAACCCAAATTATCAGTCGTTTTTCCGAACTCGGTGCCGTCTTTTAGATTTTTATCTATTCCGGCACTATCCACAAAGTAATAACCCAAAAATGCTGCGCCGCCGACACAGGCGATTGAAACAAAAATCAGAATGCCAAAGACAATCAAGGCGATTTTTTTACATTTTTAGACAAGTTGCTTTCTCCTAAAGCAAAATCTGCTCACCTGTCCGGGGCACAAAAACCTTGACGTTTTCCTCGCGTTGTTTGGTGCGCAAAACCATCTGATTAAAAGAATTAAGCGAAGCGTAAAGCCCAAAAAATCTTTCTAGAATACTGGCAAATAAAAACATTCCGCTGCCGACGAACTCTTCCTCGTCCATCGTCAAAGTCGTTTCCAATCCGCGTACGAAGCCCGCGCCGATATGCTCGCCGATCCGCCGCACGACCTTGCGGCTTTCGATTCCCGTAATCCCTAAGATCTGTTTTCGAGTTGCCGAAGAATCGTCAAAATTATAAAGATGCAGAATTTCCTGCAATGCTTCGGGCGTGCCGTTGGCGCTTTCGATGATTGATAAATAATTTAAATTCAAATGCGAGATCAAACGCCATTGCAGCGCGCGGCGGCGCGCCGGACGTAAAGTTTCCGTCGGTTTTGTCAAACATCGCGCCTTCGAAAGCAGACCGCTTCCTTCGACCTCAAAATCGCCTTCGCGTCCGCCGAAGGGAAGTCTCGCGGGCAAATCACGATTGGTGCAGGTTGTTCTGACGTTTAGAACTTCAACTGCCGGAACGCGCGGATTAAAATTCATATCCACAAGCGAAATAAACATTTCCGTTCCTTCATCTTCCTCGCGTTGCGAATCCCGCCGCGAAGCATACCAAAAGGCTTTTTCCATTTGTTCGCCGTAAGCGTGGCGAAGCGAATAAAACGGCGAAAAAACGCGGGTTGTGTTTGTTTTCGGCTCCGTTGTAATGACTTCATCAACTGAATAAACTTCGGTCGTCATTTGGCGGTGAACGTCCGGCACAACGTGATATTCATATTTTTGTTGGGATAGATAAATCGGGTCAGCCATCCGCGAGAAAAGATTGATGATCGGCGTACAACCTAAACGAAAAGTATCCGCCGTAATTGGCGCTTTTGGCGGCGTAACATCTTTCAAATGAATAATAATATCGAAATGACTGCCAAATTTTTGAGCGATTGCCTGATCAAATCCGTAAATATCGAAGAATAAAAATTTATACGGAAAAGCAAAATATTCTGTCAGCAGGCGATAGCCTTGAAACGAGCGTTTGGTATAAGGTAAAAGCGATTCTTCTTCGGAAAAGCCGACTTGTTTGATCGCGTCTTCGGCAGACAAGATGACCGGATCTGGAAGTTTGAGCTGAATATTTGTTAAAGTCTTTAATGTTTTATTGCCGATCGGAGCTTCTTTGGCGCGAAATTCGACTTTTGTCGCCTGGTTGAAAATGATTTCGTAAAGCGGAAAAATCAGTTGCGGATCTCCGTTGATATAAAAACGCAGAAACTTGAGTGGTTCGTTTGTGCTGCCAACTTTGAATTCGTGTAAGTTGGCATCGCCGAAACAACGCATACTAAGGCGAATGTGACTGTCAGCATATTTTCCTCGTCCGTCTTTCGGTGCGTTTGATTCAAGCGCGGCTGACTGAATTTCCATTGGCACGAGCTGAACGTCAAAGCCTGTTCGAAACTGACACGGCGTTCCGTCAACCGGACGGGAATTAAGTTTTGCTCCCCGATCAAGTTTTTGAACTGCCGTCAATTTATCGTTCGGTGAACCAAAGGAAAACTGCGTGATCGCCATCGAGGGAATCGGTGAAAGATAATGCGGATAAAGAACATTCAGAAAAGATTCGGTAATTTCGGGAAGTTCATCGTCGAGTTTTAAAGAGATTCTCCCAGTCAAAAAAGCAAAGGCTTCGATAATTCGCTCGACGTGCGGGTCTTCGATTTTTTCTTCGTCAAGCAAAAGCCGCGCCGCAATTTTCGGGTATTTGCGGGCAAATTCCGCGCCCATTCGGCGCAGAAATATGAGTTCGCGTTCGTAGTATCCTAAAAGTTC
>JBBQOA010000460.1:0-4223 GCA_038330465.1 Pyrinomonadales bacterium | reverse complement strand
AACATTTTCATCACACATTCTTGGGACGAAGCCGAAGCGAAATTAAAAACAGGCGCGCGTGTTCTTTTTATGCCGCGCAAAGCCGATCTCGATTGGACTTCGCCGCCGCTCGACACGGTTCCGGTTTTTTGGACGCGCTTTATGAATCCGGCTTGGGGCAGAATGCTCGGGCTTTTGATCGATAAAAAATACGCCGCTCTCAGCGAATTTCCGACCGATTCTTTTTTCGATTGGCAATGGACGGAAATTGTAAAAAACGCACGCGTCATCAATCTCGACCGGTTCCCGAAAACTCTCCAGCCGATCGTCCAGCCGATCGACGATTGGAACCGCAATGACAAGCTCGGAATGATCTTCGAAGCAAAAGTCGGGCGCGGAAAACTGCTTGTGTCGAGCGCCGATCTCGAAAACGATCTCGCCGAAAGAATCGTCGCGCGCACGCTTAGAAAATCGATTCTCGATTATATGGCGAGCGCGAAATTCGATCCGCAAGTCGCCGTTTCACCCGAAAATTTCCGACAGATCTTTTTCGACACGCGCATTATGAAAAAGCTCGGCGCAAAAGTCTTGAATGGCGGTGATGCAGGCTTGGCGATCGATGGCGACCCGAACACATTCTGGCTCGCTGGCGACGCGAAAAAAGACCGCGAAAATCAGGAATTGACGATTGCATTTCCAGAAGCCGTTTCATTTAACGGTCTGGTCGTGATGCCGCGCCAAAATCAACGCGAGCACGAAGGCGACATTCGCGAATATTTGATCCAAACGAGCACCGACGGCATCGATTGGAAGGATTTGAAACGCGGTGAACTCGTTTCGACCTTTGATCCGCAGAAAATCATTTTTGATCAAAATGTCTCGGCAAAATTCATCAAATTCGTTTCGCTGGCGGGATTCGGCGCCGATAAAATGACGGCAATCGCTGAGCTGGCAGTCATTTACACGGGCGTTAAATTGCCCGAAGAGACAGAAGATCTGGAATATAAACGTGTCAAATCGGCTTCGACCGACATTGACGAAGGCACAAACACAGACGACAAAAAGCCTTCGAAAAAGAAACCGTAATGAACAGAATCGGCGAAAAAAGAAAAGGACAAATGAAAGAAAGAAAGCGAGATTTTCGTGTTCTTCGGATCTATTTCTGCCTTTTGATATTTGTTTCAGTTCAATCAATCTTCGCGCAGGAAATTTCGGTTAAAACCAAACTTCAAAAAGATGATTTTCCGCTCGCCCGAAAAAATCAAACGGCTCAAATTTTTGTTTCAAACGAAGACTTTCAAGTCGTCAGGATTGCCGCCAACGATTTTGCGGCGGATGTCGAATTGGTTGCAGGCGTCAAACCGCAAGTCAAAACTGTGACCGAAACTAAATCAAAAAACATCGTCATTATCGGCACTTTGGGCAAAAATCCGCTGATCGAAAGTTTGATCAAGGCGAAAAAGCTCGACGTTTCAAAAATCGCGAACAAATGGGAAAGTTTTGTCATTCAAACGATCCGCGATCCGTTCCCGAATGTCGAAAATGCGCTCGTCATCGTCGGCAGCGACCGGCGCGGCGCGGCTTTCGGGACCTTTGAAATGTCGCAAAGAATCGGCGTTTCGCCGTGGTTTTGGTGGGCTGACGTCGCGCCCGAAAAGCGCGCGAACCTCTTTATTTCAAACGGCAAATTTGTTTCCGGCGAGCCTTCGGTCAAATATCGCGGCATTTTTTTGAACGATGAAGATTGGGGTTTGCAGCCGTGGGCGGCACGAACTTTCGAACCCGAAGTCGGCAATCTCGGACCGAAAACTTACGCGAAGATCTTTGAACTCTTGCTGCGCCTCAAAGCCAATACGTGCTGGGCGGCGATGCACGAAATAACAAAACCATTTAACGAAATTCCCGCCAACGCCAAAACAGCGGACGATTACGCGATCGTCATGGGCAGCTCGCACGCCGAACCGATGCTTCGCAACAACGTCGGCGAATGGAAGGACGACAAAGCGAAATATAATTTCGTGACGAACGAAAAAGGCGTCACCGATTATTGGGAAGAACGCTTGAAAACAAACGGCAAATTTGAAAATATTTACACGCTCGGGATGCGCGGCATTCACGACAGTCCGATTCAGGGCACGAAAAATCAAACGGATCGGATTCCAGTTTTAGAGAAAATCATCGGAACGCAGCGAAATCTGCTCGCGAAATATGTCAACAAAAACATCGAAGAAATTCCGCAGATATTTTGCCCGTACAAAGAGGTTTTAGCCGATTACCGCGCCGGACTCGAAGTTCCCGCCGACGTGACGATCGTTTTTCCCGACGACAATTTCGGATATATTCGGGCGTTTCCAAATGCGGAAGAACAAACGCGAAAAGGCGGTTTCGGCGTTTATTATCACATTTCTTATCTCGGTCGCCCGCTTTCGTATTTATGGCTTGAAACGACGCCGCCCGCGCTGATTTTTGAAGAAATGTCAAAAGCTTACGCGAACGGAATGCGCTCGTTTTGGATGCTCAACGTCGGCGACATCAAACCGGCTGAGATCGGCATCGAATTTTTTATGCAGATGGCTTACGATGCGAAAAAATGGAACGTCGGCAATCAGAATCAATTCTTAAAAACCTGGGCAAAACGCGAATTCGGCGCACGAAATTCGGCGGAGATCGCCGGAATTATGGATCAATATTACCGGCTCGGATTCGGGCGCAAACCCGAACATCTGCAATGGTATTTGCCGACGGAAACGCCGCGAAAAAGCGCTCTGACCGAAACGGAAACGCTTGAAAGACTTGACGCTTACGCAAATTTAAGGAAACGCGCCGAAGCGATTTACGCGCAAATTCCGCCGCTTAAAAAAGATGCGTTTTACGAACTTGTTTTATATCCGGCGCGCTCGGCAATGCTCGCCAACGAAAGATTTTTCGCCGCCGAACTCGCCAATGTTTACAAACAACAAAACCGCCGCGACGCGATTATTTGGGCGCAACGCTCGATCGCCGCGAATGCGGAAATCGAACGCGAAACCGAGTATTTCAACGAAACGCTGGCAAACGGCAAATGGCGCGGTATTATGGCGCCCGAAATGAAAGCCGGCGAATGGTCGAGTATGCGCGCCGTCCCGCCGAAAATTTCGATGGCTGATTTTCAAACGACAAATGACGACAGCAAAACCGCCAAAGCCTTTGCCAAGCGCGTCAATCCTGCGCCCGATTCGTTTCCGAAAACGTCGCAACCGGCAAAAGGTTTCGCCGAATTGAACGGCGTCATTTCGATCGAAGCCGAGCATTTTACAAATCGGATCAGCAAAAACGGTTTTGCGTGGCAGACGATCGAAGGTTTGGGAAAAACCGGCGATTCGGTTTCGGTTTTTCCGCAAACGGCGAAAACTTTTGCGGATTTTTCAAACGACGCGCCAAGTCTTGAATATCAGTTTTTGGTATCCGACGCGGGCGAATTTGACGCAAGTTTCTTCTTCATTCCGACGCAGCCTTTGATTGCCGGAAACGGTTTGCGGCTGGCGGTTGCGGTTGACGCGGAAACACCGCAAATCATTGCGGTTGACAAAGATACGGAAGTTTCTTCGGCAAAATGGGCAAACAATATTTTAAGTCAAACGACCGTCGGGAAAAGCAAATTCAACTTAACAATAGGAGCGCACGTTTTGAAGATTTTCGCGGTTGATACGGGCGTCGTTTTAGACAAGATCGTTTTAAGTTCGGGGACAATACTGCCGAGTTATTTTGCGCCGACGGAAACGAAAATCTCTTTGCGTAAATTAGATAAAATATTATGAAAACCACAAATATATCAACTTTCCTGTTCACGATGGCAATCGTTTTTCTGGTTTCCATTTCGTCAAACATTTTCGCGCAAACGCCGCGCGAACGCAGTTCATTTAATGAAAACTGGCTTTTTCAAAAAGATGATCCAAGCGGCGCGGAAGGCATTTTGGCGTATGAAAAGATCAAAGATTGGGTGCGTGCTTCGGGCAACGAATTTGTTCTGACCTCTGATGCTATCAAATCGATTCGTCCCGACGGAAATTTGGGTGAAGACGTCAATTACACTAAAAGCGGTTTTGACGATTCAAATTGGCGAAAATTAAATTTGCCGCACGATTGGAGCATCGAAGGACAGTTTGACGAAAAAAATCTGACTGGCGGCGAGGGCGGTTTTCTGCCGTCGGGCGCGGCGTGGTATCGCAAGCATTTTACCGTTTCCGAGAAAGACAAAAACCGGC
>JBBQOA010000459.1:0-4226 GCA_038330465.1 Pyrinomonadales bacterium | reverse complement strand
CGATGGATGCCGAGCGCGGTCGCGGTTTGTGAAAGATGTTCGCTGTGTCGTGCCAAAGCCTTTTGAATATATAATTTTTCAAACTCCGACAAAGCCTCGTTGAGCATGATCCGCCCGTCGAGCATTTCGTCGATCAAAAGTTCCATTTGCGTTCTAAGTTGCATAGTCTGTTCAATTACGAAATACGAACTTTGTCAAAAATTCGTAATTTGAAATTCGTAATTCGTAATTTCTAAAGTTCTTGTCCTGTCAGTAAGCGATAAGCCGCCAGATAACGCTCGGTCGTGGCTTCGACAATTTCTTTTGGTAAAGCTGGCGCGGGAGGCTGTTTATTCCAATCTAAAGTTTCTAAATATTCACGCAAAAACTGTTTGTCGAACGAAGGTTGGGCATGTCCGGGTTGATATGTTGCGGCAGACCAAAAACGCGACGAATCGGGCGTCAGCACCTCGTCGATCAACAAAATATTACCGATCTGATCCAAGCCGAATTCAAATTTCGTATCGGCGATGATAATGCCTTTTGACAATGCATATTCGCTCGCTTCCCGATAGATCTTCAGCGACAGAGCGCTTAATTTCGAAGCCGTTTCCGCACCGATAATTTTGACGAATTCAAATTCCGTAATATTTTCGTCGTGTCCGGTCGCCGCTTTTGTCGCCGGTGTGAAAAGCGGTTCGGGAAGTTTGTCGCATTGGCGTAAACCTTCCGGAAGTTCGTGACCGCAAATCTTGCCCGTCGCCTGATAATCCTTCCAACCCGAACCTTCCAGATAACCGCGCACCACGCATTCAACCGGAAAAACCGTTGTCCTTTTAACAAGCGTCGAACGTCCGTGCAGCTCTTCGTGATTCTGCACGATGGCGGGCATTTTTTCAAAATCGGCGGTAATCAAATGATGCCCGGTCAGGTGTCCTAAATGCTTAAACCAAAATGTCGAAAGTGCGGTTAAGATCGTCCCTTTATGGGGAATCGGTGTCGGCATTATACAATCGAAAGCCGAAATTCGATCGGTGGCAACCAATAAAATCTGACGTTCATTTATTTCGTAAACGTCGCGCACTTTGCCGCGATGAAGAAGATTTAAACCTTTAACACTGGTTTCTGAAACCGTTTTAACTGCCGACATTTTTTAAATTTTTAGTTTTAGAAATTTTTGAACTACCTAACTTTATTAGGAAACTCGAAATATGTAAAGGTTTCACGCAAATTTTTGATCGGGTGTAATTAAAAATATAAAAATAATAAACAAAGTTAAAAATTAGATGACAAGTTCAAAAAAAAAAGGCATAATAAGTTCGGTGTGTTTTAGAAAAAATGAATACGTCACAATCTTGCCCTCAAATCCATCCTTTTCAAATTATAAAAACGAGTAAGACCATGAATATGCAATATATTTTCCCCTTGAAATCCAACAAAATTAAAAATTCCTGTTTGTTCTCATTGATTTTATCAATGTCGCTGCAAATTTCGGCGCAGACGCAGGTCAGAGTCCCGTCCGTCCAGCAACCGATCGAAGATAATACTTGGTGGTATGCCACGTTATTTATTCTCGGCATTAGTTTAGTCGGTGCGATTCTCTGGATGTTGAAGAGCAAAAAGGCAGAAAAAGAAGCAAAATCCAATATTTCCAAAAAAGAAAGATTGATGTCGGAAGACAATGCTTGGGATGCAAATTCGGTCGATGCGGACAAGGAAATGGAATGGTTTCGGCGGCACAAGAAAACGGTTGGAAAATCAGCCGGAACGACGCCGAAGAAAAATCTTGCCAAAGAGTTGCCGAAAACCAGTAAAATTTTCAAAGGTAAGGTCGCTTCTAATGTCGCCTCGGATGAAACAAGCATAAAATATTCCGATAAGGAATTTAAGGAAAAACTGCAAACACTTCAATATAATCAGCTCCCGATTTTTAAGTTTCAAAAGCTCGAATTGGCGAGACCTTTTGCGCCGTTATCGATCTCAAGTGATGACGCCTTGATGAGCGCGATTGAACAAACTCACGATGAATTTGAAGAGGATGAAGAAATCCGCAATTTGGCGGTTAGAATTTTGACGAGATTCAGGACGCGCAATTCGGTCGAGGCGTTATCGCAAGTTGCGCTCTATGATCTTTCTTCAAATTTGCGTTCGAAAGCGGTGACAATTTTGACGGATTTTGACCACGAATCGGTTTTTGAAACGATTTTGTTGTGTTGTGCCGATCCGACCCGTGAAGTTCGCGCGGCGGCGGCTCGCGGACTTTTCCGACTTAGTTTTGATCGTGCCGATGCCTGGTCACGGATTGCCGAAACCGGCGATGAATTTCGGATGCGGCAATCGACCCTCTCCGCGATCGAAGCCGATCTGCTCACTCGTTCATTTGATCGTTTGACGCATCAGGATCAAAAAATCGCCTATGAAGCGGTGGCGCTTTTGTCATTGATGATCAGAGCCGGCGAAACCGCACAGATTTTAAAAGCGATCGAAACTCATAATGACACCAACGTCAAACTTGCGCTTTTGCACGTTATCGGTTTGACGAAAGACGAAAGTACGATTTCAACACTTCACGAAATTCTTGAAAAGCCGTCCATTTCGATCGAGCTCAAAGATAAAATAAATGAGATCATTCAAAGTTTTGAATTGATTCCTGCATGAAACTGTAATTCATAGATGACAAATAGGCGAGTTACGAAGTAAAATAAAAATAAAACTTCGTAACTTTTTTGTTTTAAAATGCAGTTCAAACTTGTCTCCGAAAATCAGCCGAAAGGCGACCAGCCAGCCGCCATCGAGCAGATGGTCAACGGCTTAAATGAAGGTGCGAAACATCAGGTTTTGCTTGGAATTACAGGCTCGGGAAAGACCTTTTCGATCGCCAACGTGATCGAAAAAGTCCAGCGCCCGACGCTTGTTCTGGCGCATAACAAAACGCTTGCCGCCCAGCTTTATCAGGAATTTAAAACATTTTTCCCCGAAAATGCGGTCGAATATTTTGTTTCTTACTACGATTATTATCAGCCCGAAGCCTACGTTCCGGCGTCCGATCTCTACATCGAAAAAGAAGCGACGATCAATGATGAGATCGACCGTTTGCGGCTTTCGGCAACGCGTGCGCTTTTTGAACGGCGCGATGTGATCGTCGTCGCGAGCGTTTCGTGCATCTATGGTCTGGGCGATCCGGACGCGTATTTCGGAATGCTTTTGTTTCTCGAACCAGGACAGAAAATGAAGCGCGAGGAATTACTCAAAAAACTTGTCGAACTGCAATACGAACGTACGAATGTCGAATTCGAACGCGGAAATTTCCGCGTTCGCGGCGACATCGTCGAGCTTTATCCGAGTTATCAGGACGATGCCTACCGGATCGAATTTTGGGGCGATGAGATCGACGGAATTTATACGATCGATCCGCTGCTCGGCGAGGTCAAAAAGAAACACGATTCGCGCCTGCCGATCTATCCCAAAAGCCACTATGTGATGTCGAAACCGACGGTCAAGCGCGCCATCAAAACCATCAAAGAAGAACTCGTTTGGTGGGAAGAGGAACTCATTAAACAAGGCAAGATCGTCGAATCGCAGAGACTTCACCAACGAACGATGTATGACCTTGAAATGATCAAGGAAATGGGATTCTGCCGCGGCATCGAAAATTATTCGCGGCATCTGACGGGTAAAAACGCGGGCGAACCGCCACCAACACTGCTACATTATTTGCCTGACAACGCGCTGATGGTGATCGATGAATCTCACCAGACGATCCCGCAGCTCGGTGCGATGTATAAGGGCGACCGTTCGCGCAAGGGGACACTCGTCGAATACGGGTTTCGGTTGCCGTCGGCGATGGATAATCGTCCGCTTTCGTTCGAAGAATTCGAAGCCAAGGTTGGACAGACGATCTATGTGTCGGCAACGCCCGGAAATTATGAGCTGATCAAATCCGAAGGCGAAGTGATCGAACAGATCATTCGCCCGACAGGTTTGCTCGACCCGCTCGTCGAAGTGCGTCCCGTGCGCGGGCAGATCGACGATCTTTTGGGCGAAGTTCGAAACCGCACCGCCCGGAATGAACGCGTTTTGGTGACGACGCTGACCAAAAAAATGTCGGAAAACCTGAGCGAATATTTTGCCGAGGTCGGCGTCAAGGTCAATTATCTGCACAGCGATATTGACACGCTCGAAAGGATCAGGATTCTTCGCGATCTGCGGCGCGGCGAATATGACGTTCTCGTCGGCATCAACCTTTT
>JBBQOA010000458.1:0-4226 GCA_038330465.1 Pyrinomonadales bacterium | reverse complement strand
GGAATATGTTCCGCCGTCGAGGATCGAACAACCCTTTGCAAATCAGCAGGCAAATCAGCAAACAAATCAGCAGGCAAATCAGCAAACAAACGCGTCGAATTTCGGTTACACGACAAGTTCAAAAAATCCTTTCGAACGCGCGGCAAAACCATTTCAGCCAAAGGAAAAATCCGAGATCGAAAAATTTATCGGCGAAAATCTGATCAGTAAGATCGGCATCGTCATTCTGGTCATCGGCGTTGCGATCGGCGCGAAATACGCGATCGACAATAATCTGATCAGCCCGCTGACACGAATCGTTTTAGGCTATATTTTTGGTTTCTCGCTGCTCGGTCTGGCGGTCAAATTAAAAGCTAAATATCTGAATTTCAGCGCTGTTTTGATGAGCGGCGCAATGGCAATAGTATATTTCATCACTTATTTCGGCTACGCTCTTTACGGGCTGTTTCCGCAAACGGCGGCTTTTGCCGTGATGATGTTACTGACGGTTTTTACGGTCATCGCCGCGATCAATTACAGCCGTCAGATCATCGCCCATCTCGGGCTCGTCGGTGCTTATGCCGTGCCGTTTCTACTTAGTGATAATTCGGGAAATTTTTCGTTTTTATTCACGTATATCGCGATCATCAACGTCGGAATTCTGGCAATTTCGCTCAAAAAATATTGGAAACCTCTTTTTTATACTTCATTTTTCTTTACCTGGGCGATCTATTTCGGCTGGTATCAGGCGGCTTATAAACCGCTCGAACATTTTGCCCTCGCGGCGCTTTTTCTGACAGTTTTTTTCCTGATTTTTTATCTGACATTTATCGCCTACAAGGTCATTTCCGATGAAAATATCGCGCTTGAAAATATTTCTTTGATCTTGACGAATTCGTTCATCTTTTACAGTTTGGGTTATTCGATTCTCGACAACCGCGCCGGTTTTGAAGAGTATTTGGGACTTTTTACGATCGCTAATGCCGTGATCCATTTTGCATTTGCAGCGACGATCAGCCGCCTCAAACTTTTTCCCAACGATTTGGTTTATTTGCTGACCGCGCTCGTGATCACTTATGCAACGATCTCAATTCCCGTTCAGCTCGACGGCAATTCGGTCACCCTCGTTTGGACGGCGGAAGCGGCGATTCTTTTTTGGATCGGGCGGACGAAACAGATCTCTTTGTTTCAATATTTTTCATTTCCATTGATGGCGATGGCGCTCGTCAGTTTGCTCAATGAATGGGTTTTGATCGAAAATTCGCGCAGCTTTCAGCAGATCTTCGCCAATGAAATTCCATTATTTAACGGTTATTTTGTCACTTCGATTTTGTTCGTGATCGCTTTCGGTTTTATTTTTTACATCAATAAAGACGAACGCTTTGAAACGGCATTTGACGAAAACCTGAGAAAACCTTTCGGCTGGATCATTGCGGCGGTCGGGCTCGCCATTCTGTATAATTGTTTTCGGCTTGAGATTGCCAATTATTTTCATTACCTGACGGTTAAAACCGCCGTATCAAATACAATTTCAGATTACGGCAACCGCTTTACGGAATATAACGATGATCTCGATTCATTCAATGTCGTCTGGCAGATAAATTACACGATGCTTTTTCTGTCGATCCTGTCATTTATCAATATCAAGAGATTTCAGAACGTCATTCTTGCCTTTACCAATCTTATCTTGAATTCCTTTGTTTTGTTTATTTTTGTGACCGTCGGATTATATTTTCTTGCAGAACTCGGCGATAGTTATTTGCTTGTCAATGAACCGCAATATTTTGTTCACGGCTTGTTTAATATCATTATCAGATATGTTTCTTACTTTTTTGCCGCAATTTTGGTGTTTGCCGTTTACCGATACGTCAAACAGAAATTTTTGATCGAAACTGTTTCCGAAAACGTGCTCGGTTTGGCATTTGATTTTGTCTTTTACATCTTCCTTTTGATCATTTCAAGCAGTGAGCTGATAAATTTAATGCATATTTTCGGCTATCGCGATTCCAATAAGCTCGGTTTGAGTATTTTATGGGGCATTTTCGCGCTCGGCTTGATCGTTTTGGGAATTTACAAACACAAAAAACATCTCAGAATCGGCGCGATCTTGCTTTTTACGATGACGCTCGCGAAACTTTTCTTTTATGACATCGTCGATCTCGACACGATCTCCAAAACGATCGTCTTTGTTTCATTAGGCATTTTGATGCTGATCGTTTCGTTTCTTTACAACAAATATAAAGCTCTCATTTTTGACGAAAATGAGAGCTAGAATAATTGGCAAGATATCTATCAATTAGTTTGGCAAAAGATTACCGGCAAATTTGCCGACCATTTCAACGAATTCATCGGAATTTTCGTCCATCACAAGCGTCAACCGCGCCATTTCGGCAACGATCGCCGAACCGACGACGGCAGCGTCGGCATATTTCCAGGTATCCTGAACTTGCGATGCGTTTGAAATCCCGAATCCGACGGCGATCGGTAAATCCGTAAATTTGCGTAAACGCCCGACCAGATTTTCGGCGTCGCTGCTCAAAGCCGTTCGCGCGCCGGTCACGCCGGCACGTGAAACGGCGTAAACAAATCCGCTCGCTTTTTCGCAGATTTTCCGCAATCGTTCATCGTTTGAAGTCGGCGCGGCAAGCATTATCAATGCTAGATCTTTGGCGGCAAGAATCGCGCGAAAATCTTCGGCTTCTTCGGGAACAAGATCCGTCACCAAAATGCCGTCAATTCCCGCAGCAGAACCTTTTTCGGCGAAATTATTCAACCCGTATTGTAAGATCGGATTGAAATAGCTGAATAAAATAATCGGAACATCGCATTTTTCTTGTCTGATTTCGGCGACAATTTCTAAGATCATTTCAACCGAGATCGGGTTGCGCAGCGCCCGTTCGGATGCCGCTTGAATCGTCACGCCGTCGGCAACCGGATCGCTGAACGGCACGCCTAATTCGATCAAACTTGCGCCGCGCCGCGCAAGTTCTAAGATCAAAGATTTCGTCGCCCGTAAATTCGGGTCGCCGGCAACGATAAAAGGAATGAATCCGCCGCGTTTTTTGGTTTTAAGATGGTTGAATTTTTCGTTGATTCGATTCGGCATAACAAATTTAACTTTTGAGTTTACCATATGCACGAAAGCAAATTTAATTTAGTTAACGGAAATTGAAAATGTTGAAATACGAGCCTTGCAGGATGACAACTTTTTCGGTCATTTGCAAACCAAACTGACCTTCATACATTTCGCTTTTTTTGTGATAATTTTTAGCGCCAACTTTTTTGGACTTCAAAAAATTTGACATCGTTTATAATACCGCTAAGATAAACTAATTATTTCTTCCGCAAAATAACTAAAAAAGAGGAATTAAATGAAGAAAATATTAATATTTAGCACAGCTATTTTTGCGTTTGGGTTAACTTTTTCGGCATGCGCATCAATGTCAGGCGACGCGCCGAAACCGGCGGATCAACCAAAAAACGCCGAAGTAAAAACAGATAATAAGGCGGAACCGACAAAATCTGCCGAGACCGACAAAACCGATTCAAAACCGGAATCCTCGGCGAAAACGACTGCCGCGATTGATAAATCCGTGTGTTTATCAGCCAAAATGGATGGCAAAAAGCTGATCGCCGACCAAACATTCGTTTTCGATTTCGAACCCTTTCCAAAATCCTGTTTTGTGACGTTTGCATCCAAAGAAGATATGGTCGATGACACCGACGTTCCGCGCGGTTCGACATTTCATATCTATAAAGACGGCAAGATCATCTATGATTTTGAAGATGCTTTTGACGGTCAACCGGCTTGCTGGGTCGAAGGTGTCGGCTTTGAAGATTTGAACGGCGACGGCAAAAAAGAGGTCATCATCGCCGGAAGTTGTCTGGGCGCAAAGAATTCATATCCGGTCAACGCCGTCTATCAAAACTTTAATGACGATTTTCGTACATACCCGAGTCAAAACGAAAATCTTAGTAATCTGAAAACCGTTCGTCAGATCGCCGATTACATCAAAAAGAATAAAAACAAATTCTTCTAATTTCAATTGAAATTAAAATCACGAAAGGTATTCAGACTTTTAACTGTTTCGATTGATGTGTTAGTATTCAAATTAGGCGGAAGAACTTTACTGAGAAGTTCGTTACCGGACGACACAATAATTGAGCCAACACTAATTGAACGGGAGGCTAATGCCGATATTCAGTGCTATCTTTCATAGTTAAAGATGTGCCGGAGAATACGGCTC
>JBBQOA010000457.1:0-4244 GCA_038330465.1 Pyrinomonadales bacterium | reverse complement strand
AAATAAAAATGATGCAGCACGCGATCGACATTTCGACCGAAGCTCATATGCGCGCGATGGCGACCTCGCGGCAGGTCACAATGGAATACGAAACGCAAGCCGAGATCGAATATGTTTTCCGTCGCCGCAACGCCGATTACTGGGGCTATCCGTCAATCGTCGGCTGCGGTCCGAACGCGACAACTTTGCACTACGAAGAATCACAGGGCGAAGTCAAACCCGGAAGTCTGCTGCTGATGGATGTCGGCGCGGAATACGATCATCTGACGGCGGACGTCACGCGGACATTTCCCGTGAACGGCAAATTCACGAAGGAACAGACGGAAGTTTATCTGATCGTCTATGACGCGCAGGAAGCCGCCGCGAAAACTATCAAACCCGGCGCGAAATTCAGCGATCCGTCGAAAGCCGCGAAAAATGTCATCGAAGCCGGTCTTGCCAAGATCGGTTTGATCACGGCGGTCGGCGCGACCGTTCCCGGCACGAATTATCCGCAGTTTGCCATTTGGTATATGCACGGCTGGGGACATTGGCTCGGGATGGACGTCCACGATGTCGGCGGCGGCGGCAACACGATTCTCCAACCCGGAATGATCATGACCAATGAACCCGGGATTTATGTTCGCGCCGACGCTTTGAATTATTTCGACGAGTCCAAACCCGAAATTAAAGCGTGGCTCGACCAGATTCGCCCCGCCTATGAAAAATACAAAACGATCGGCGTCCGCCTTGAAGACGATATGCTCGTCACTGACTCGGGAGTCCAATGGATGACGCAAAACCTGCCGCGCAAATTGAGCGACATCGAAGCATTTATGAAAAGTGCCAAAAACGAAATAAAGGTCGCCGCCGAACGGCGAAATAACGCGCGGGTGAAGTTTTTGGAAACAAATGCCGCGTTTCTGAAAACAGAAAATGTTATTGATTATAAAACTCCGCAAACCAAAGCCTTCGGAGGGACTTTAGCCGAATAATCTTCGGAGTGTTCAAAATATCACCCGCTTTAATTTTTTCTTAAATAAAAAAAGTTCTTGCATTTTTTTAAAGTTGTGATATAAAACTAATATTCCGACATTGATAATTATCCCGTTATGTTAAATCCTTGGCAGGTATGGAAGACTGTTGAGGACAAAAGTCCCGTTTGCGTGGGAGCAAACGGGACTTGCTTATCTTACAAACTAAGCACCGGACTTCTGCTTAACTGTTTAAATCATAAAAATCACCCTTTTTTATCCGCGCTGGTCCGCATTGATCCGCGGCTAAAATTTTCTTACTTCCCGTATTTTGCGCGAATCTTCACGGCGCGTTCAAGTCCGTCAACATTTTCCAGGATTTTCAGCCGCAGATCTTTTTCCAAATTCGGATTATCCGCCAAGAATTTATTGACGACCCTAAGCGCTTCCTCGCTTTTTTGTCCGCCGATGAACGCGCCGAGCCAGCCGTTGACGAAGAATATCTTGCGATTTTTTTTGAGATTCGGCAGTTCGGCGAGCGCGGTTTCGAGATATGGCAGCGTCAGATCGGAATGTTTCGGCGAATTGAACGCCCCGAGCGCGGCTTCGATCCAGCTTTCGGAGATGTCTTTATTTTTGACGAAATCCCTGAAATACCGCGCTTTTGCGTCCGCCGTTCCAACACCGGCGCGGGCGGCGTAGGCGTAGCGTTTGGCATCGTCCGAGGTTTCCGTCTTTTCGAGTTTGGCGAGCAACCGCGGCGCGTCCTTGTCGCCGAGGATCAAAAGGCGCGTGACGATGTCGAATTTGTCCTTGGTTCGCAATTGAAAAACGGCGACCTTTGATCTGCCCGCCAAGATTTCTTTGAGAATCTGCGCGGCACGCGCGCTTGACGCGAGATTGAGAAAGGCACGGTAAAACGTGATCCGTTGCCCTTGCGTTTTGGCGTTCGCGATGCGGTCAACGAGCATTGCTTCGAGCCGTCCGGAAAGGTCACTGCCGTCTGCGTTAGCAGGCGGGTTAAGTTTTGTGTTTGAACGCTTTGATTGCGAAGTTGAACCATCCGCTACCGCAGACGGTTCTGACAGGTAATAATTCATTGCCGTCCCGACTCTGCCGAGAAGTGTTTGAATCGTGCTTTCGTCGGTTTCGACGCTCAAATTTTTGATCACCAAATCAACAAAAACTTCGGGCGCGAGTTCGTAAAATCTCACCGAATTCCACAAACTTCCCCACATCATCGAGCGCAGAAAATCGTCTTTTTCCGTCTGGATATTTTCGAGAACGTAAGCGCGGCTTTTCTCGTCAAGCAGAAAGATGCCGTAGCCGTAATCTTGGTAGTTTGGGAAAACGCAAACAACTTTCGACTTTTCTACATTTCCGTCTCTTCGTTTAAGCGGTGGACGATTTTTGAGTTCAGCTTTTTCCGATTCATCTATTTTTGTAGCTCTTGAATTATCAAGAATACCTCGCAAAACCTGCTTTTGTCCGTCATCCCAAATTTGTAAAAATAAAATTCTCTGAATCCAATCAGCGTCATTGTTCGATGAAGTAGTCTGACTGTAATTCAAAAGGAAAGCATCATCACTGTTATCTTTAAAAATAAGCATCTTGTAGTCGCCGTCAACCGAAAAAAGATAGCTTCTAATAACTGGCAATCCCGCATTTTTAACCCAAGCATCAGCCCATTTCCGAATATCATAAGCAGCTTTAGGACTTGGTATAGTCCCGCCAAACTTAGGTCTTGCCGCTGCTTCAAACTCGTTTATCAAATCCGTCCATTCGGCGTTGGCGAATTCGTGTTTCTTCAAAAAGGCTCTGACGGCGATTTGAAATTTATCTTCGCCCAAATAAAAATCAGCTTGGCGCAGAAACGACGGGGCTTTGCGATAGACGATGTTGCCGTAGGCGGATTTTGCCGCCGACAGATTCGGGATTTCCTGATAGATCGGCGTTGTGCCGCGCGTTACATCCGTCAGATAAGCGGCTTGTTTGTTGCGTTCATAAAAGATTTTCCACGCATTGTATTCGGGCATCACTTTTTCCAGCGTTTTATACGCCATAAACTCGGCAAAACCTTCCTTGAGCCAGAGATCGTCGAACCAGCGCATCGTCACCGTGTCGCCGAACCATTGATGCGCGGCTTCGTGAAAAATGACGTTGGCGCGTGAAATATAATCGTTCTTGGTCGGCTCACTCGGGAAAATCACACTCGCTTCACGCAAGAAAGTGCTTCCAGCGTGTTCCATCCCGCCGAACGGAAATTCGGGAATCAAAACCAGATCGTATTTCGGAAACGGGAATTTATAATCAAACCAATCTTCAAGAAACTTCACACCTTCACGGTTAAGCCGAAAGACTTCTGCGGCGTGCTGTTTAAATTTTTCGGCTTGCGATTTGCGGACGTAGATTTTCATCGCCAAGTCAGAACCGTCTGCGGTAGCGGGCGGTTGAAGTTTCGCATTCGAAACGTTTGCATTTTTATTAAAGTTTTCAGTTGTCCGCGTTAAACCATCCGCTACCGCAGATGGTTCTGACACTTCCGCAAAATCGCCCGCCGCAAACGCGAAAACGTAGGTGCTGATTGGCTTTGTTTCTTTGAATGAAATTATAGTGTGCGGTTTCCAATTCGGTTCGTGAGTTGTGCCGAAAACTTTTAAACCGTCCGTCATTGTATTTGAAACTACTTTCCATTCACTCGGCGCGTCAATACTTAACTGAAACCGCGCCTTCAAATCCGGTTGGTCAAAGACGGGAAACGCCGTGCTTGCGTCCGACGGCACGAACAAAGAATAGATGTATTCCGCGCCGTCTTCCTTGTCAACATAGCGCGTGACGGCTGCGCCCGATGTTTTGATGGGCGATGCAAAGTTTATTTTGATGACATTTTCGCCGGTTTTCAACGCGCCTTTCGGAACGATAATGTGTTCGTTTGAAACGGTCGAGATCACGTCAATCGCATCATTGATTTGAACGACATTCGCAAACGGTTTGTCTTTGTCACCCGCAAACTGCGTCGTCCGCCAATCGAGGATCAGATCGTTGTTTGCGCCTTCTTCCGAAAGATCGACGCGAATCTCGATGTCGCCTTTCATTAACGGCGCTTGCTTTTCGAGCGTGATGTTGAGTTTATAACGCACGTCCGAATAATTGGCGGCGCGCCATTTTGCCAAAGTTTGCGAAACGCCCGCTTCGAGCGGCGGCATCTCCTGCGCCGAAATAATTGTCGTCATCATCAGCATCAAAAAAAATAAGAATGTGATCGTCTTCATATTTGTTTCATCCTTCCGA
>JBBQOA010000456.1:0-4249 GCA_038330465.1 Pyrinomonadales bacterium | reverse complement strand
GGGCTGAAGTTTTGTTTCGGTATCGACCGTTTTTCCCGGTTCGGGAAGATTTCCGTCAATCAATTCAACAGGTTCCGTTCAGGTCTTGAGCGCGCGCGGCACGACAAATATAATTATGCCGAATGAACGCATTTCGTCTGAAGAGGACAAACCGCAAAAAAATCCGCATGAAAAAGGCAATCAAACTTTTGCGCGCGTGTTTGCCAACGATTTGGCAAACGCCGAAATTTACAAAGCCGCGCCGAAATTTCAAACGGGCGCGATCATCGTCCGCGAAAAATTATTGAATGCTGAAGACATAAATCCCGAACTCGTGACCGTGATGGTCAAACGCGAAAAAGGTTTCAGCCCGAAAACCGGCGATTGGGAATATCTGGTGGTCGAAGGCGATTTGGCTAAGATCAAACAACGCGAAACGGTCGGCAGTTGCTCGAAATGCCACGCGCAAGCCGAAAATACGGATTTTGTTTTCAAAACTTACTTGAAATAATGCCAAGTTGCGTAAAAATGTAAGATAAAATTTAGCCGCGGATGAACGCGGATTTTAATTGATTTATCGGCGTACATCCGCGTTTATCCGCGGCTAATAATTCTTGTTTTTTCACGCAGCTCGGTTTAAGTAAATTAAATAAACCGTTCATTGCCAATCATTTGACCACGGAGAAACTATTTTCGGCGAGCCTTTAAGGTTTCCAAAACATCTTTGAGCGCAATCTTTTTTTCGGCAAAAAGCACGAGCAAGTGATAGAACAGATCGGCGGCTTCGGCTTTGAAAAGTTCGGGATTGTCGTCTTTTGCTTCGATCACGAGTTCGACCGCTTCTTCGCCGACCTTTTGCGCGATCTTGTTGATGCCTTTCGCAAAAAGTTTTGACGTGTAAGAATTCGCCTGCGGATTTTCCCGGCGGTCAATAATGATTATTTCAAGCTCGAAAAGAAAGTTTTCGGAGACATTCCGTTCATCAAAACAAGTGTCCGCACCCGTATGACAAACCGCGCCCGCGGGATTTGCTTTGATCAAGATCGTATCGGCATCGCAATCGAGCAGGATTTCGCGGACGTCGAGAAAATTTCCGCTCGTTTCGCCTTTTGTCCAGAGAACTTGCCGGACGCGCGAAAAAAACGTCACTTTTCGCGACGTCCGGGTTTGCTCAAAGGAACGCTCGTTCATAAATCCGAGCATCAAAACTTTGCCTGTTTCCGCGTCCTGCACGATCGCCGGAACTAATCCGTCGGCGTATTTTTCAAAATTGATCTTCAAATTCTCACCTCGATATTTTGTGATTTCAAATAATTTTTAAGCGTCGGGATTTCAATTTCCCGAAAGTGAAAAATGCTCGCGGCAAGCGCGGCGTCAGCTTTTCCGTTTTCAAAAACATCGGTGAAATGCTCTAATGCGCCCGCGCCGCCCGAAGCAATGACGGGAACATTGACCGCTTCGGAAACCGCCCGCGTCAGCTCGATCTCAAAACCGTTTCGCGTGCCGTCGGCATTCATCGAAGTCAGCAAAATCTCGCCCGCGCCCAAATTCACGCCGAGTTTTGCCCAGAGAACCGCATCCCAATCGGTTGCCGTGCGACCGCCGTTTAGGAAAACTTTCCAATTGTTGTCAATTCGTTTCGCGTCGATCGCCAGCACGATACATTGCGCGCCGAAATTTCGCGCCGCGTCCGCCAAAATTTGCGGATCTTTGACCGCCGAGGTGTTGATCGAAACCTTATCCGCGCCCGAATTCAGCAGAATTTCGATATCTTCGACCGAATTGATCCCGCCGCCGACCGTGAACGGAATGTTGATCTCCGCTGCGATTCTTTTGACGAGTGCGGCAAGCGTCTGACGCTTTTCGTGCGTCGCCGTGATGTCGAGAAAAACGAGTTCGTCCGCGCCTTGTTCGGAATAAAGTTTTCCGAGCTCGACCGCATCGCCGGCGTCGCGCAGGTTCACGAAATTTGTTCCTTTAACGGTTCGCCCGTCTTTGACATCAAGACACGCAATTATTCTTTTCGCTAACATATTTTTAAAGTGAAAAAGTGAAAAAGGTTAAAAGTAAAAAAGTTGCGGCTGATTTAGTTGTAAAATTTTTTTCATCTTTTCATCTTTTCATCTTTTCATCTTTTGTAAATCTTCCAATTTTATCTTGCCTTCGTAAAACGCTTTGCCGATAATGACGCCCGCGCAGCCGATCTTTTCGAGGCTCGCAATATCTTCAATGCGCGCGACGCCGCCCGAAGCGATCAATTTCAGTTCGGGAATTTCGTGCAAGATCCGTGCGTAAAGTTCGTTTGCCGAGCCTTTTAGAAGTCCGTCTTTGGCAATGTCGGTGACAAAAACTTGCCGCACGCCTTTGGCAAAATATTCTTTCAAAAACGGTAAGATCTCAATTTCCGTTGCCGTTTGCCAACCATTGACGGCAAGTTTTGCTCCGCGCACATCCGCGCCGAGCAAAACCCTGTCGCTTCCGTGTTTTGCGAGCCACGCGAAAAACCTATTCTTGTCTTTGACCGCGACGCTGCCGATGCTCGCCATCTGTGCGCCGGCTTCGAAAACCATTTTGATGTCTTCATCGGTTTTGATTCCGCCGCCGAAATCAATCGTCAAATTTGTCTGCGCGGCAATTGTTTCCAAAACTTTCAGATTCGCAATTTTGCCGCGTTTTGCGCCGTCGAGATCAACGATATGCAGACGTTTCAAACCGGCATTTTCAAATTCTTTCGCGACTTCCAATGGATTTTCGCGATAGATTTTCTTCTGCGAAAAATCGCCCTGCGACAAACGAACGCATTTGCCGTCGATCAAATCAATTGCCGGAATTATTTCAATCATATTTTTAAAAAATTCTCCAAAATTCGCGCTCCGCCCGTACCCGATTTTTCGGGATGAAACTGCGTCGCGTAAAAGTTTTTGTGTTCGACCGCCGCCGAAAAATCGTTTTCGTAATTGCACTTAGCGACCGTTTCCGCGCCGTTTTCGACATAGAAACTATGGACAAAATAAAAATAAGAACTTTCCGCAATGCCTTCAAAAAGTTTGCCTTTCAAATCAAAAATATTGTTCCAGCCGGTATGCGGAATTTTCAGCGCGGCGGATTCGAATTTGCGGACGCGAGACGGCAATATTCCCAAACAATCCGTCTCATTTTCGTCCGAAAAATCGCACAGTAATTGCATCCCGAGACAAATTCCCAAAACCGGCTGAGTCAATGATTTCAAGGTTTTATCCAAGTTTCGCGCTTTCAGATAGATCATCGCGGTCGAGGCTTCGCCGACGCCGGGAAAGATGACTTTATCGGCTGACCGCAAAACTTCCGGCTCGTCCGTCAAGATCGGCTCAATGTTCAGCCGATTGAGCGCGTTTTTGACCGATTCGACGTTTCCGGCGTTGTATTTGACGATCGCGATCTTCATAAAATTCCTTTTGTGGTCGGTAGCGCATCGCTTGCCGGATCGCGCCTGACCGCCATTTTGACGGCTTTCGCAAATGCCTTGAAGATCGCTTCGATCTTGTGATGCTCGTTGGTGCCTTCCGCTTTGATATTCAAATTGCACAAGGCTTTATCCGAAAACGATTTAAAGAAATGAAAAAACATCTCGGTCGGCATTTTACCGATCATTTCACGTTTGAATTCGGCGTCCCAGACGATCCAGTTGCGTCCGCCAAAATCAAGCGCGACCTGCGCCAGACAATCGTCCATCGGCAAACAAAATCCGTAGCGTTCGATCCCGCGTTTGTCTTTGAGCGCGAGCGAAAATGCTTCGCCGAGCGCGATCGCCGTATCTTCGATCGTGTGGTGTTCGTCAACTTCGAGATCGCCTTTGACCTTAATTGTTAAATCGAGATTTCCGTGTTTTGAAAGCTGGTCGAGCATATGATCGAAAAACGAAATGCCCGTCGAAATTTCCGCTTTACCGCTGCCGTCGAGATTCAATTCGATGGAAATATCGGTTTCTTTCGTCCGTCGCCCGTGCCTAATAATGCGCGGCGGAAGCTTAAGCATTTCGTAAATTTCGCGCCAGCCGCCGACGATCAGGACAGCTTCTTTTTCCAACGGCTCGAAATGCGGATTTTTGATGAAGATCGCTTTCGCGCCGAGGTTTTTCGCGAGTTCGACATCGGTCGCGCGGTCGCCGATGACAAAGGAATTTGCCAGATCGTATTCGGCGGAAAAATATTTCGTGAGCATTCCCGTCTGCGGCTTGCGCGTCGGTTTATTATCGCGTGCAAACGAGCGGTCGATGCATATTTCCGAGAAA
>JBBQOA010000455.1:0-4288 GCA_038330465.1 Pyrinomonadales bacterium | reverse complement strand
GAGCGGCGAGGAGGGCAAAGACAATGAGACCGTTTAAGTATCAAAGACACGATGACGCGGCAAAAGCGGTCGAAAGCGTCACGACAAATCCAAAATCCGCATTCCTTGCGGGCGGCACGAATCTGATCGATCTGATGAAGGAAGACGTCGCGCGTCCCGACGAACTGATCGATATCAACCGCCTCAAACTCTCGCAGATCCGGACGGTCGAAAAAGGCAATATCTCGATCGGCGCGCTCGCCAAAAATACCGAAACGGCGAATCATCCGCTCATTCGTCAAAACTTTCCGATGCTTTCGCAGGCGATCCTCGCGGGCGCTTCGGGACAGATTCGCAATATGGCGACGAACGGCGGAAATCTCAATCAACGAACGCGCTGTTCGTATTTTTACGAGACGGCGATGCCGTGCAACAAACGCGAACCCGGCACGGGCTGCGGCGCGCTCGGAGGAATTAACCGGATGCACGCGATCTTCGGCTGGTCGGAATCGTGCGTCGCGGTTCATCCGTCGGATATGTGCGTCGCGCTCGCGGCACTCGACGCGGTCGTCAAAGTTCAGGGCACGGGCGGCAAAGAACGCGCAATTGCCTTTGCCGATTATCAACGTTTGCCCGGCGACACGCCCGAAAAAGACAATAATCTCGAACACGGCGAGCTTGTCACCTCGATCGAACTACCGAAAAACAATTTCGCGAACAATTCATATTATCTAAAGGTGCGCGACCGCGCGAGCTACGCTTTTGCGCTTATTTCGGTCGCCGCCGCGCTCGAATTGAGCGGCGGCAAGATCAAACAGGCGCGAATCGCGCTTGGCGGCGTCGCCCATAAACCGTGGCGCGCGCGCGAAGCCGAAAAGTTTCTCGCCGGCAAAGCAGCGACCGAAGCCAATTTCCGGCAAGCGGCGGAACTCGAATTCAAATCGGCAAAACCGCTCGAACATAACAAGTTTAAGATCGAACTTGGAACCAGCGCCGTTGCACGGGCTTTGCTGCAGGCGTTGAACAACAAGGCTTAAGTATTTGAAATAAAGAAGAAATGGGACGCGGATGAACGCTGATTGGGCGGATTTTCGCTGATACTTTTTAAAAATTAATCCGCGGCAATTCGTCCAATCCGTGAAATCCGCGTCTCATTTCTTTGTTTTTAGGCATAAATATTACAACAATTCGTCAGAAACAAACTGACAATTGTTAGAATAAGGGGTTATAGAAAATGAGTAATCGAAAAACTGTGATCGGTGAAGCGGTCAGCCGCATCGACGGGCTTTTGAAAGTGACCGGCGCGGCGAATTATGCGATGGATTTTACCGTCAATAATCCGGCTTATGCCTTTATCTTTAAGAGCGAAACCGCCGCCGGCAAAATTCTCGATATCGATACAAATGCGGCTGAGAAAGCGGCGGGCGTGCTTGCCGTCATCACGCATAAGAACGCACCGAAACTAAATGTTGCACGCGGATTTCGCGGCGACGGAATTTTGCAGGACGCAGTTGTGCAATATTTTGGCGAAAATATCGGTCTCGTCGTTGCCGAATCCTTCGAACAGGCGCGTTTTGCGGCGCGGCTTATCAAGGTCAAATATGAAAATTCGACGGCAAAGACCGATTTTTCGAAAGAGTCAAAAGAAGCCGTCAAACCGAAGGACGCCGGACGCGGCGAAAAGGTTCACGGCGATTTTGACAATGCATTTCAAACCGCCGAAGTCAAGGTTGACGAAGTTTACGAAACGCCGATCTATCATCACAATCCGATGGCGCCGCACGCGACGACCGCCGAATGGACGGCTGCCGACAAACTGATAATCTATAACGAATCGCAGGTCGTCAACGGCGTGCAGGGCGCGATTGCCGGAGTTTTTGGCTTAAGGGCGGAAAATGTCCGCGTCATCACGCCGCATATCGGCGGCGGTTTCGGCTCGAAGGGCGGCGCGTGGGGACACGTCGTGCTCGCGGCGCTCGCCGCGCAAATGGTCAAACGCCCCGTCAAGCTCGCGTTGACGCGTCAGATGATGTTCAATTCGGTCGGTTTGCGCCAAAAAAACGTTCAGCGTTTGCGGCTCGGCGCGACCAAAGACGGAAAGCTCGTCGCGCTCGCCCACGAAACGACGACGCATTGCGCGATCAATGAAGAATTCGTCGAACCGTGCGGCGACGTTTCCGAACATATGTATGAAGTGCCGAATTCGCGGATCGCATATCTTGTTGCGCCGATGAACATCATCACGCCGACCTACACGCGCGGTCCCGGCAAATCGACGGGCAGCTTTGCGCTCGAATCGGCGATCGACGAACTCGCTTTTAAATTAAAAATGGATCCGATCGAACTGCGGATCAAGAACGAACCCGCGAAAGATCCGTCGAGCGGCAAACCGTGGTCATCGCGTTCGCTGGTCGAATGTCTGCGCAAAGGCGCGGAAGTTTTCGGCTGGTCGAAACGTAAAGCCGAACCGCATTCGATTGTGCAGGGAAATTATTTGATCGGTTACGGCGTCGCGTGCGGAACGTATCCGGCGCGGCAGGTGTCAACTTCGGCGCTCATCAAACTCGTGCGCGGCACGGGCGAAGATGTCAGCGCGACGATCGAGCTTGCCGCGAGCGATCTTGGAACGGGAACTTACACGATCCTGACGCAGACCGCCGCTGAAACTCTTGCGCTCCCGATCGAAAAGATCACCGTCAAGATCGGCGATTCCTCCTTTCCGCCCGCCGCCGGTTCGGTCGGCTCGATCGGTGCGGCAAGTTTTTCAAACGCCGTCTATGAAGGCTGCCTGAAGGCTTTGAGCGAGCTGCAGGCAAAAACGAATCTGCAATGGTTTGCCGCGCCGACCGTTTATCAATTGATGGAAGCCGCGAAATTGAACGAATTCGAAACGCGCGTTGACGCGAAATCGCCCGCCGAAGCCGCGCAGTATTCATCGAACAGCTTCAACGCCAATTTTGCAGAGGTCGCGGTCAATGTTTCGACCGGCATGACGCGCGTCCGGCGTTATGTTTCCGCGCTTGGCGGCGGCAAGATCCTCAATCCGAAAACCGCTCATTCGCAGATCATCGGCGGCGGCATCTGGGGCATCGGAATGGCGCTGACGGAAGAATCGATCGTCGATCCGCGTTGGGGCAATTTCGCGACGCGCACTTTTGCCGATTATCATATTCCTTCAAATCTCGATGTCGGTGAGATGGAAACCGTCTTTATCAACGAAGACGACAAAATTGTCAATAAATTAGGCGTCAAAGGTATCGGCGAAGTTTCGATCGTCGGCGTCGCCGCGGCGATTGCCAACGCGATCTTTAACGCGACCGGCAAACGTGTCCGCGAATTGCCGATCACGCCCGATAAATTGATTTGATCCCGGTCTTCGGTGGTTGGTTTTTGGTCTTTGTTTTTTTTGTTATTGATCGGGTTTCGTTCCAAACAAAGGACCAAAGAACAACAACCAAAAACCAAAGACCGTTCCCGAAACTTGTCAGAAACATTAATTTTATCTACCATTTCAACATTGGCGAAAGAAATACAACAAATAATCGAAAAACTTTGCTCTCTCGGCGCGGATGAAAAAGCCGTTCTCGCGACGGTCGTTGACGTGCGCGGGTCGAGCTACCGGCTGCCGGGCGCGAAAATGTTAATTTTGGAAAACGGCGACACTTTCGGCACGGTTTCGGGCGGCTGTCTCGAAGCCGACGTCTTGGAGCGCGCCAAAAAGGTTTTGCGAACGGGCGAGTCGTCGGTTTTTACATACGACACGACGAAGGACGAAAATTCCGTCTTCAGTTTGAATATGGGCTGCCGCGGCGTCATCCGGATCCTTTTGGAGACGGCTTCGACAGAAAATAACTATTTGAATTTTCTCGCCGAATCCATCAAAGAAAGGCGTCACGGCGTCGTCGCGAGCCTGATCTCGCAAAATGATCAAACATCTGACCGAAGCGGCGCGCGTTTATTTTACAAATCGCCCGCTTTTTTCAAAAGCGAACTTTCCGAAGAACTGACCGATAAATTAAAAGTCGATTGCGAAAATGTTTTGAGCGAACAAAAATCTTCGTTCAAAGTTTACGAGGAAAGTGCCGAAGTTTTTCTCGAATTCATCAAACCGCCGACTTCCCTTTTGATCTTCGGTGCAGGCGCGGATGCGATCCCGCTTGCCGGTTTTGCCCGAAATCTCGGCTGGAATACTTCGGTCGCCGATCATCGTCCGGCATTTTTGACTGCTGACAGATTTCCGCAAGGCGAGAAGCTGATTCCCGCGCATACCGAAAACTATCTCGATGAAATAACATTCGACAAGCAGACC
>JBBQOA010000454.1:0-4293 GCA_038330465.1 Pyrinomonadales bacterium | reverse complement strand
GCAACGTCAATGTGCTGGTTCTCGATACGGAAGTTTATTCAAATACGGGCTGTCAGATGTCGAAAGCGACGCCGACCGCCGCCTCCGCCAAATTCGCGTCTGCCGGCAAACGCGTCGGCAAAAAAGATCTCGCGATGCAGGCGATCTCCTACGGCAACGTTTATGTCGCGCAGGTCGCGATGGGCGCCAATCCGCAGCAAACGCTGCTCGCGCTGCGCGAAGCCGAAGCCTATGACGGACCTTCGCTGATTTTGGCTTACAGTCATTGCATCGCCCACGGCATCGAAATGGAAAAAGGCTTGAACCAGCAAAAACTCGCGGTCGCGAGCGGCTATTTTCCGCTCATTCGATACAATCCGGTGCTCAGAAAAAACGATCAAAACCCGTTCGTGCTCGATTCGCCGAAACCGACAATTACGCTCAAAGATTACGCCTATAATGAATTGCGCTATAAAGTGCTGACGCAAACAAATCCGAAAGAAGCCGAAAAACTGATGCAGCTGGCACAGGAAATCGTTGATTTGCGCTGGAAAAACTATGTCGAAATGGCTCAATTCGGCGCTAGTTCATTTCAGCCTGTTTATTAGAACGGCGCGTTGGCGAAGTCTTTGTTCAAGGTCCGAAATTTATTTTTGTCCGGTTACTTTAAACTTCGCTTATTACAGCGGTTCCGCGACAAAGTCAAAATCGCTGACATCACTCTGGAGCAGGATCATTCGCGTCGGCTGCGTCAGCACATACCGCTTGCTCGTCACCGTCACGGTATAGGTCATTCCCGACGCCAGTCCCGGAAAATTATAAAACCCGAAACTGGTCGTTTTGACCGTCACCGGAGTTGGCAGATTTCCGCCGGAGAGCGTGATCTGCGCATTGCGGATGCCGCTGCCGTTTGCCGTCAGCAGCCGCCCGCCGAGCGCGGCATTGGTCACCGGAACCATCGCATAGGCGTGGGTCTGTCCGTTGAAAACGCCGGTTCCGACGATCACGTTATTGTCGCTGATCCCGAGCGCCGACGACGAAGTATTCATTGATAGATCCCAACCCGTCCCGGCGGGAATCAGATCTGCCAAACGATAGGTCGCGGCGCCGTCATAAAGAAAGGGAATCGAGAATGCCGACGAGTCGTTGCCGACCACCCAACCGGCTGAATTAACCGCGCGTGCCGAGCCCTGCGTCGTTCCGGCGGCGAGCGGAATCGCGGTCATTCCGCCAGCCTGCGACCAGATAAAGGGCAGTCCCGAGCCTTGATTCAGCATACTCGAACCGACCACAAAACCGCTGTTGCTGACGGCGAAAGCGAGCGCGCCGTTAGCGTTGGGAAGCGCGCCGACTTCGAACGCCGAACTGCTTCCAATGTCATAAACGATGCCGACATTACGGGCGGCGTTATTCGGATCGATCCCTTGTCCGATGACTCGTCCGGAATCATTAACGCCGAAGGCGGTCACAAAAAAGCTTCCGTTTGAAGTGGTTTGAGTAATAACGGTGGCGGTTCCGCCGTTATAGACGACGGCGCGCTGCAGAGTTCCGGCGTTGATCGAACCGACCGCGATGCCCGAAGCGTTGATATCGCTCGCATCGCCGAGCGTTTCGCCCGCTGGCAGCGGCAGCTGCGAAACGGAGCCGTTTGACCAGATCACCGGCAAACGGCTCGATCCGAACAGCGTGGACGCGCAGGTGCCCGCGACGCCGCCGCTGTCATTGGCGCCGTTCGAAACACAAAAAGCGCGCCCCGCAATGTTCGGCAGTCCGACGATGCCGCCGCCGAAGGTCCACGAAAAAGCCTGTGCCGCGCCGCTTCTGATCGAGCGACCGACCGCGACGCCGCCGGTCGAAGCGCCGAATCCCTGCGAGGCGGTGTCACCCATTTGAACAATGCCGATATCGTAAATTTGATATTGCGGCGGGACGATCACCGCCGCCGAACTGACCGGCAGCTTGCCTCTGCGTGCCGCTTTCCGCGACTGCGATGAAACAGTGTCGGTCAACAAAAAAACAGTTGTGAGGACGACACTGAAGAAAATTGCCGGAAAAACAAGGCGCTGCCCGCGATAGATTACTCGCTTCATATTTTTATCCCGTAAAAAGATTTTTGGACAACCTCACTTTAAATCGGTGCGGTGATAAAGTCAAAACTTCCAACCCGTCTGAAACCAAACTATTGTTCTCAATCCCGAATGCGCGCGGCGGCGGCGCTTAATTATTCGGGCAATCCGATATTTCTGATCAGTTCGCGGTAGCGCGGCTCATTTCTCAAAAAATCATAAACTTCCGACGTTTTGATCGTGATCAATTTCGGGTCGCGTTCCTCGAAGGCTTTGCCGAGATATTCAAGTGTTTTATCCTTGTTTCCGGTGGCGGCGTAGGCATAAGCAATATTTTCGTTATTAAAATAGGCGCTTTTGTCGGTTGCCAAAAAAGTTTTTCGCTGATCTTCGAGGTTTTCCAAATAGACGGTCCAAAAACCTTTCCAACCACGACTTTTGTAAGCTGCTTCTAGTTTTTGAACGTTTTCGGATTTTTCTCCGTCCAGTTTGAGTGCGCTCAGATATTGCGTGACGGCTTCGGAATACATTTTGTTCGAGGCGAAAGCATCACCGAGATTAAATCTGACAAATGAATTTTCGGGATATAATTCTTCGGTCATCTTCAATTGTACGATCGCTTCATCGTATCTTTTTTCAAAACCCAATATGTTGCCCTTCATTCGATTGATAGTCACCGAAAACGGATCTATCTCCAATGCTTTCGAAATTTCTTCGAGTCCTTTATCCGGCATTCCCTTGAATGCCAGATATTCCGCGTACCATTGATGGGCGGTCGCATAATTCGGATTAAGTTCGATCGCCTTTTGGAATTCGCGCTCCGCTCCTTCCCAGTCAAAATCGTAGGAATTTAGAATACGTCCCAATGACGCGTGGGCTTCGGCGAGATCCGCATCCAGTTCGAGTGCTTTGAGTGCCGCTTGCTTGGCGTTCGTCATATATTCTTGCGGTCTGAAATTGCCGTATAAAGGCATCAACGCGTAGGTATCTGCTAAACCGGCGTAGGCGAGCGCGTAATTCGGGTCTTTTTCGACTGCTTGCTCGAAATATTCGATCGCTTTTTCAAGGTCTTGGGCATTTCTTTTATTCCAATGAAAACGTCCTCTCAGATATAATTGCTGGGCTTCGGAACTCGTCGCATAGTTTCGGGCAATTTGTTTTTGCTCTGCCGGCGTCAGTTTGAGATGCAATTCGTTTGAAACATCACGGGCAATTTCGCTTTGCAGAGAAACGAGATCGTTCAATTGGCGGTCATAGTTTTCGGTCCATAAGACATTCTCGGTGGCAGTATCGACCAATTCCAGATTCAGTTTCAAATCATCGCCCCTCTGCAGCAAGCGTCCAAACAAAACGGCGTCAACATTCAATTCTCGACCGATCTGTTTCAGCGATGATTCCTTGCCTTTGTAATAAAAAACCGTGCTCCGCGCCTTCACCGATAAATTTGGAATTTTCGATAACCGCTTGATAAGCATTTCGGTCATCCCGTCCGAAAGATAGTCATCATTCGCATTGCCGCTTTCGTTGACGAACGGCATCACGGCGATCGATTTTATCTGTTTTCCGGTGGTTAGATACTTGTAGCCGAAAAACCCGCCCGCCGTCAGCAAACTGATCGTTAAAATCAACAGATAAAAGCTACTGCGCCGAATTTGCGAGAAGAAATTATGCGGTCGCGAAATTTCCGGAAGGGTCGGATTGACCGGCGCGATGATCACCGTCTCGGTTTTAAGCGAATCGTTGGTCGAATGATCTTTGGTGCCGGAACCGGCTTCATCTTGACGGGCGAGCGCGATTGCGTCAGCGATGCTCAGTTTGCGACCTTCGGCGTATGCCGCGTCGAACGCCTGATCGCCGAGCGCCGCCCGCGCTTCGCTGATGTATCGGTCATTAAAACTCTGATCGGTTTTTTCTAACTTATAGCCGGTTGCTTCATAGATCGACTGCGCCGCGCCGCTCAGCCGCGCCGCTTTCGCCGGTTGACCGGATTTGACCGCCAACGCCGCGATTCCGCTTAGCGCGCCGGCAGTACTTGTTTTATGTCCTAATTCTTCGCCGCGCCGGAGAGTTTCAAGCGCGTATTGGCTTGAAGATCGATAATCTTCGAGCAGATACGCAACCGCTGCCAGATTGTGAACATAGACCGGAAGCGCGGCATTGATCGATTCCTTTTTGGCAATGCCGTAAGCCTCTTCATAAAATGCGCGCGCCGCCGGGTAATCTTCTTTCTGGCGCGCCATATCGCCGA
>JBBQOA010000453.1:0-4301 GCA_038330465.1 Pyrinomonadales bacterium | reverse complement strand
GTATCGGTGATCGTTGCGACGTCTTTTGTGAATTGTTCATAGTTGAAAAACTCGAACAACGAACGCATCGCGCCGGTTTTCTTGTTGACGACGACGAGCGTAAAGATCCCGCAATTCGGATGACAATTGCACGACGACCAGCCCCACGGTGCGTCGGCGCCCTGCAGCATATCCATCACGGACGTAAAGGCTGAATACGACGACAGCGGAAACCAATCGCGGAGCGGTTCGAGCGCGAGTTTATCATTCAATTGATCTTTCAGGTCGTGCGTCATTCCCGCCAGCGTGTAGCGTTGTTCGGTGCGGTCTTTGTCGGAAATATCTTCGTCGCGTCCCGTAAACGAAACAGGTTGAAAGGCGATGGTCTGAACTTTGTCGATATTTTCCGCCGCGAATTTGACGATCTCGCCGATCGCGTCATTATTGATCGTATTAACGATGGTCGTTACCAATGTTACTTTGATGCCGACCGAGGCGAGATTTTCGATCGCTTTGAGTTTGACGTCAAAGAGATTGCCGACGCCGCGATGCTTGTTCTTTTCCTCGCTGACGCCGTCGAATTGCAGATAAACGCCATGTTGTCCGGCTTCTTTCGCCGCTTTACAGAATTCGATGTCCTCGGCAAAACGAATGCCGTTCGTCGCCGCTAAGATGCGATAAAATCCGATCTTTCTGGCATAGGCGACCGATTCGAGAAAATGCGGCGCGATCGTCGGTTCGCCGCCCGAAAAAAGGATGATGATCTGGCGGCGCGGTTTGAATGAAACGGCGTTATCGAGGATCTGTTTGGTATCTTCAAATGTCGGTTCGTGAACGTAGCCGACCTGATTGGCGTCCATAAAACACGGATTGCACATCATATTGCAGCGGTTCGTCAGATCGACCGTCAGCACCGCGCCGCGTCCGAACTTGATGTCGGACGTGCCGTGATGATGAACGTGTTTGTCTTCCGCCGCTTTGAAATCGCGTCCGTAAAATAAAGATTCGATGCGTTCGAGAAACTTCGCGTCGGTCGCCAGCACATCGACGAATTCGCCGTGTGTCGGGCAGGTTTTTCGCATCAGAACCTGACCATTCTCTTCGACGATCTGCGCTTTGATCTCGCCCGGATGCGAATTCATCAGGATCTCAAGCGGAATCGATTTGTCGATCACGCCGCTCCGGACGTTTTTAACGCACGTCGGGCATAAGCTGTCGGTTTCGCGCGGAAACCCGAGCGGCGGCGCGGTCCGCTCGTATGATTTAAGGAGCGGTTCCGCCGCCCACGCCGGTTGAATCGATTGACCTTCGGGCAAAGCTTTATTGATCGCCTGAAAAGCCTTCCAACTCAAATCCGCCAGCTTCGAAGCGGCTTTCGAACCGTTCTTTCCCTTACCCTTTCCTTCGCCGCGTCTGAAATTATCACTAAACATAAGTTGAGAAATTCTCCTGCTTTATGAAAATGCTTTGTAAATGCTAACAAATTACGAGATTTTTTTCCAAATCTTTTGAAGCATTTTGAAAATAATTAAGGATTTTGTGAGGCAACGACCAACTTCAAACCTTTTGACATTTCATTAACAAACTCTCCGGTGTCTGAGCGGTTTGAACATTTATTATTGCCCGGTTGACTGCCGGTTTTCTTGTCCGGCAAAATATGTCGGTTTTCAAATCATTCTCGGAACCACCTTTTTCTTTATATCGAGAATAACAAATGAGCGGATTGACAATCATTATTTTATATTATTTACTTGTAATTTGAATCCGAATGAGCGGTTTGAGCGAATTCAACAATGCAAATGATTGATTTTGTATTGCAACGAATAATTCGATGTTTTTTTAGTTGAAAATTTTACAGGTTTAGTTTTGGAGAAGATATGTTAGAAAAATCAGATTACTTTATTTTAGGCGCGGCTTTTATTTCGTTTTTATTTTCCGTCGCATTATGGTTCGGCATCTTTGGCGCGAACCAGCAATTGACCGGCATTTTTGTCGGTATCTGGGTGCCTTCGATCATCGGTATCGGCATCTATTTCAAGTTAAAAGCGGGAGGCAGATAGAAATGCAGATATTTATTTTTGCTGTCGGATTATGCGTATCCGTAATGGTCATCTACGGAATATTTTCGCTTGTTCCAAGAGAATTGCGGGTACCCGAGAAGGTTGTTTATCGCAAAGACGGCGAACAAATCGGCGTTTAGAATCAGACGGAAGGGATTATTAAAACATCATCAGGCTAATCGGATGATGTTTTAACCGTCGCCCTCGAAAGTTTTATTTATTGGCTATAAGTCGGGTCGTTGAGCAAAGATGTCCGCTGGGCGTCTGACCAAAAAGAATCTCCGCCGCCGTTTTGATAGCTTTTAGCAACTTCGAGACCTAAATACGCCTGTTGCGAAAGTCCGCCGTCTTCGCCCGCGCTCATAATGTAAAAACCTTGCGCGATGTAGGCAATCGACTCTTGATCGAGCCACGGCATTGAAATTCCCTTTAAATCGAAGATCGCGTGAACGGATTCGTGAACCAGTAGACTCTCAAAAACCTTCGGGGCGGCGTTATTTTCCCCAAGATAAAACGTATTGGCTTTGCTTTTTCCGTCGTTTCGGATGCTTTATCGCGCCATTCCGGCGGGCGCACCGCCTTGCTGAACGTCAATGTGGTCGTTCTCAATCGCCAAAGCGACCGTCCTAAAATCACCCGGCAAAACCCTAAATACAAAACCTGTCGAGCCGACGTAGGTAAAGCCGAGCTTCTGCGTGTGACTGTTTTTCAAAACACCAATAACGGCTTGCTTCATTCCGATTTTCTCCAACTTTTCAAAACTTCCCTGCTTAGACGCGCAAAATTACGGAAAAGCCTAACAAAGCGCAAAAAGTTTTCCAAGTTTTATGACCATAAAAGCTAGAAACTTTTCGTGAATTGTTGCATAATGACTTGAATTTCACGGCAGACGGACTTTCGCCGTCAACAAACTCAATGCGGTTTATTGAGCATAAACTATTGAGAGGCTCTTATGACGGACACTAATTTCAACATTCTAAAATTGCTCAAAGATGCTCTTAAAGCGTCCGAGATCGGCTTCATTTTGTAAATGAGCGGAATCGTTTGAGCGGCGTCCGCCGTCCGGATAACGGCGTTTTGAACAGATATTTATCTGAACGACGAGAGAACTTCGACCAATTGATCCTGAATATTGCGCCACGCCAAATCTGTCTGCGCGCTTGTTAGATTGAGCATTTTGACAGAATCCGATCTGAGCAGTTCTTCGTTTGGTTCGAGCCGCAACCCGAAGCCGTTGATGTTGGCGATGAGGTCGGCAACATTGACGACATGCGTGATGACCGTCGAGAGCGGCGCCATCCGCGGTTTGTGATGATACATTATGACGCTGCAGACGACCTCGGGCAATTCCCATTTATGCGTGACATACGCGCCGACTTCGGCGTGCGTCAAACCGAAGGCGTCTTCTTCGCCCGTGAGCATTTCCGATTCGTCTGTTTTATCGAGCAGCGCTTCGAATTTTTCGGTTTCGCCTTTGAGCAGAAGGATCTTGCCGATGTCGTGAAGCAATCCGCACAAGAACGATTCTTCCGTGCCGCGCAGCCCTAAAATATTACTGATTTCCCGCGATAAAAGCGCGACGACGATCGAATGTTCCCAGATCACGCGACCGTAAACCGTGTTGCTGATCTCTTTGGCGAAACCATCCGCCATCGCGCCGAGCATGACAATGTCGTAAAGCGCTTTCATGCCGATCGCTTCGATCGCCTGATGGATTGAAATCACGGGAATTTGTCTGAAATACAGACAGGAATTGGCAAGTTTGAGCAGCCGCGCCGCCAAAACCGGATCGCAGCCGACGACTGCCGCGAGCTTTTTGGTCGAAACGTTCGGATCTCTGAGAATTGCCGAGATCCGCGCAATGGTCGCGTTCAGCGGCGGCAGTTTTAACCTGATCAGCGCTTCAACATCGACAATCGGTTTAATAAGAGTATTTCCAACACCGGAGGGTAAAATTTCGCGAGTAACCATAATTCTTTAATGCTGAATAATGTTTGTTTGAAGAATCTTCCAATTACACATCGGCAAATCACGGAAAATCTTTATCCTTCATTCCTGTTATTTTTTTGCCGCGCGTTTTTCAGAACGCCGAGAGAACTTCCGTCAATTGACCGTGAATATTTTCCCACGCCAAAGTTATATGGGAATTGTTCAGATCGAGAAACGAAACCGATCTTGAAGTAAATAATTCGTCTTCTTCGGCGAGCCGCAAACCGTAGCCGTTAATGTTGGCGATGAGGTCGGCAACGTTGATAATATGTG
>JBBQOA010000452.1:0-4321 GCA_038330465.1 Pyrinomonadales bacterium | reverse complement strand
CTTTATCTTCGATGATCTCTTCAACGGGTGGTTGTTTCGGTTGCCGAATTCGCGTTTCGAGCCACGCGATGCGGCGTGCTTGTTCAGCGGCGCGCTGCGTGCTGCTTTCGAAAAATTCTTTATTCCTCGCAAATATTTCTTCCATATCCTCGAACTGTTTGCCGAGGAATTCGAGCAATTCGCGTTGATTTTGCAATTTTTTGTAAGTAAATGCCGCTAAAATAAAACTCAGCACGCCAAAAATTATTGCTGCAATTGAAATTTGTGTTTCTAAATTCATTATTCAACCTCGTTTGTTGGTTCAGTTTCGGGACTCGGGAAAAGCGTCTGCGAACGTTCTTCGGGTGAACCGATCTCCGTCACGCGAACGCCGTAATAGCCGTCGATGACGACGACTTCGCCGCGCGCAAAAGGGAAGTTATTGACGAGCAGTTCGACCGGATCGTCAACCGTTCGGTTGAGTTCGATCATTGAACCGATCCCGTAATGGACGACATCTTTGAGCGGTATTTCAGTTTTACCAAAGCGAACCGTGACGTTCATTTCGACATCAAGCAGGCGTTCGATATTATTTGATGATTCGTTTTCCGGCATAAGTTTTATAAATTTATGGACGAGCTTTGTTGATTATTGACCGTTTTCTTCGATTATTTGCAAAACCAATTTTTGTTCGAGCGAAGCCAATCTGCCGTGAAATTTCACCAGCGAGCCGACGCTGACATTGACCGGTTTTTCGATGCTGTGATTGGTTCGCAAAACATCGCCGACCGTCAAAGCCATCAGATCAGAAACGGCGGCGGGCACTTTTTCCAATTCGGCGGTGACGGCAAAGCGCACCTGCGAGATCGTTTTCAATAAAGAATGCGTGGCTTCAGGTGACATATTATCGCCCGAATTTTGAGCTGATTGACTGAATTTTTCGATGACCGTTTCGAGCATATTGACCGGCAAACAGATGCTCATCAAGCCCTGTGCTTCACCGATCAGAATTTGATAGACGATCGTGACGACCACTTCGTTCGGCGCGACGATCTGGACAAGCTGCGGATGAGTTTCACGTCCGATAACTTCCGTCTCAAATTCGACGAGCGGTTTCCAAGCTTCGCAGTAATTGTCCGTAATGATCTTTAGAAAACCTTCGATAATGTTGAGTTCGAGATCGGTCGCGGCGCGCACGTCTTTGACTTCCTGTCCTTCGCCGCCGAGCATTCGGTCAACGATCGAAAGCGCGATCGAGGTATTTAGTTCGATCGCGAAAACGCTTCGCAAAGGATTAGCGGCAATCGTGAAAATCGTCGTCGGGTCGGACAATCCGCGCATATAATCGCCGTAGGATTGCTGTTCGACGGAAATCAGATTGACTTCCGAGATCGTTCGCAAAAAAAGCGGCAGGCTCGATGAAAGACTGTGCGCGAAAAGATCGTGAAGCAAATAAAGCGACCGAACCTGCTCTTTTGAAAGGCGGTCAGGACGACGAAAGTTATAGGGCACGATGCGGCGGCGGCGTTCGCGCTCTTTTGCCGCTTCGTCAGACGGAAGTTCCGGCAAAAGTGCCGCCATTTCTTCATTTGATAAAAGTTCTTCGTCCATTTTTATCCAGGTAAATTATTCCTTAAGCGGATCACCGCTTGCGTGCGAAGCTGCGATACCCGCGATTCGGTGACGCCCAAAACCTCGCCGATTTCCTTCATTGTTAATTCTTCAAGATAATATAGCGCAATTACTTGCCGTTCGCGCTCGGGTAATTTATCGATCGATTTAGCGATCAAACGGCGGCGCTGCTTTTCTTCGAGCTGGTCAAGCGCCGAACTTGCTTTATCGGCAATCATTTCCGAGATGCTCAAACCCGTTTCTTCATCGCGTTCGTCAAGCGTCGTGATGCACAATCCGCGAATGTCCTGCAAAGTTTCGTGAAGTTCGGCAAGCGGCATTTGTAAATGCGCGGCAACTTCTTCTTCCTGTGCCGGACGACCATTTTCCTGTTCGATTTTTGAATACGCAGCTTGCACTTCGCGGGCGCGGCGGCGGGTCGAACGCGATGCCCAATCGAGCGAACGAAGATTATCGAGAATCGCTCCGCGAACCCGCATTTCGGCAAATGTCGTGAAAGCAATTCCGCGCGACGCATCAAATCGTTCGACCGCATCGATCAACCCGACGACGCCGGCTCCGTAAAGGTCATCGCGCTCAACCGATGGCGGCAGTTTGGCGGCGATCCGGTCGGCAATATATTTTACTTTCCCAAGATGCGAAGTAATCAAATACTCGCGTTCATCTTGATCAATACTGCCGGAAGTAAACGCATTGACTTGTTTGTAAATTGTCTGGGCAGTGTATTGAAGCATAACCTTGATTATTCAAACCTCTTGAATCTAATAGCTTTAGTTTTGTGCGAGCATATCCCAAAAAGATTGGACTTCTTTGAGTCCGGTATTTTTTTGTTTGTGTGAATGTAATTGTTTGGCGATCAAACGAATGGCACGGCTAGCGGGCGCGTCCGGCGATAATTGGACAAGCGGAACTTGTTCGCGGACAGCTTCGGGAATATGAGAATCGTGCGGAATCATTCCCAAAAATTCGATTCGGTGACCGAGGAAATTCTGAACCGCTGAGTTTAATGACTGGAATACCTGTTCGGCATCGCCGATTCCGACGACGTTATTAACAACGATCGAAATGGGTTTGTTCGGCGCATACCGTAAAATAATTTTGATCGTCGCATAGGCATCAACGATCGAGGTCGGTTCGGGCGTCGCGACAACGACGATCTCAGCGGCGGAAATCAAGACGCTGATGACGCCTTCGGCAATTCCGGCGGCGGTGTCGATCAACATAAAATCAATATCTTCTTCCATCATTCGCAATTTTTCAAAAATATGCGGATGCGTGTTGACCGAAATTTTCGTTAATTCTTCAACTCCGCTGCCGCCCGGAATGAGGCTTATTTTATCGGTCAGATTAATTCGGATGTCTTCCAAATCTTTCAAACTTGAGATCACGTGACCAAGGTGAAATTTTGGCGAAACGCCGCATAAAAGATCGATGTTGGCAAGCCCGAAGTCGGCATCGAGCAATGAAATATGATTGCCGAGCGCGCCAAGTTCAAAAGCCAGATTGACAGCCAGATTTGATTTGCCGACGCCGCCTTTGCCGCCCGTAATTGCAATACTGCGCGGTTGTTTGGTGATTTTCGATGATTCTCTGACATTGGTTAAGAGCTGAGTTTCGGACATATTTTTAGATTGGTTTGCGGTAGCTAAAAATCGTAGCGTTGAAGCTTGATCATGCATTTTAGTTTTTACCTAATATTCGGTTGGTTAAAGTTTCGGGGGTGGCAATTTGCAGATCTTCAGGAACTCGCTGACCGTTGCATAAATAAGCGATCGGCAGAGCGCTTTCGGCAACAATTTCAAGTAAAGTTCCGGGACGCAAGGTTTCGTCAATTTTGGTTAAAATCAATGAATCGGCGCCGTACATCTCAAACTTGCGGATTCCGGCAACGGCGTCAAGCGGATTTGTCGTCGCCTGAACTGCCAGACATTTACGGATTTCGCGGCGCTGCTGCAAATAATCGGAAAGCTCGTATTGATCGGCGAGATCGTGCGGGTTTTTACCCGTCGTATCGATCAGAACGATGGCGTCGCTCGGCATTCGCCGCAAAACCGCATCGAGTTCGAGAACCGACCGAACGACGTGACAGCCGGCGCCGATTATTTCGGCGTAAGTTTTTAATTGTTCGACGGCGGCGATTCGATAAGTGTCGAGCGTGACGAGTTCGACGCGGCGGCGTTCGTGAAGGGCGGCGCGGGCGGCAAGCTTGGCAACGGTTGTTGTTTTACCGACGCCCGTTGCGCCGATCACCGCCAAAACTGTCGGTTTTTCAAGCTGCAAAGCATCCGGCGAAAATTTTATGGTCGTGGAAATTGCGCGGAACAAGGTCGTTTTCGAAAGTTCACGGGCGTCGAGATTTTTGTCTCTGTAATGCGGAATGATGTTCGAAATAAAGGTTCGGGCAAGTTCCGGGGAAATGCCGGTTTCGGTCAATTCCATGTAGGTTTCGTAAAAAGGCGAATCAAAAATTTCATCGAACAGATCGAAATTTACTTCCTTTTGCCACGAATTTACCGATTGGCGATTGGCAAATGAATTCACCGAAAATTTTATTTCGCGCATTTCGGCGCGGAGCAGTTCGATCTCGCGGTTCGGGTTGGTGGTGAACGCATTTTCAGCAACATTCTTTGAAAGGTTTTCCGGCGCCGGCAGCGGTTGTTTGATGGAATCTTTTTTAGGATGCACCACGCGCGGCGCGTCGGGGCTTAAT
>JBBQOA010000451.1:0-4323 GCA_038330465.1 Pyrinomonadales bacterium | reverse complement strand
TTAGAGATTGTGTTAGACTGGTTTTGTTTTGATTTTGGAGCAAAAATTTGTATGCCGAGAAAAAGAAAAAAAATGGTGGTTTCAGCAGATCAGGAAACTTTGAAAGTTGATTTGGCGCAGCAGTTGAAAAGCGCGGCGAAGGGTTTATGGTATATCAGCGAATCGGACGCGGAAATTTTTCCGTTCACCGGAAGTCGTGCCGATTCGGTGACGAAAGAAAATCTTTTAGATCAGATCGGCAAGCCGATTGACACGCCGGTCGAAGAACGAGATTTCGCCGAATTTTTTACGCGCCTGACGGAAATTAAAGATTGGTTCGGCGACGAAGAAAAAGCAACCGCCGAAAAATTTGGCGAGTTGAGAGATTTGCTGGAAAAGAATTTAAGAGATTTGAAAGTTTTCAAAGTCGGGCAAATTCAGCTCGACGTTTACGCCGTCGGGCTCGATGTTGAGGAAAATCTGGCAGGAATTCAAACCAAAGCCATTGAGACATAAAAAAGGCAAGGACCGATAAATCCTTGCCTTTTGAAGATTGCTTGAAAATAAACTATTTTCCGCGAACCGAGCTGGCGCCCGAAGTTGATTTCTCAAGATTTTTCGGATTTCCCGAATAGGTCACTTTACTTGCGCCCGACAGATCAACTTTCAAATCGCCCGTGACGGAAACATTGGCGTTGCTCGCGCCGCTCGCGTCAACACGCACATTTTCCGATTTCAGGTTTTCCGCATCAAGCCGGCTCGCGCCGCTCAGTTCGATATCAAGATCTTTTGTTTCGCCGTCGATCGTGATTTTCGAGGAGCCGCTCGCGTCAACCTTCAAAGAATCGTTTTTGACATTTGCCAAAGAAAGTTTTGAGACGCCCGAAACTTCGAGGTTTTCGATATTCGGTGCGGAAATGCGCACGCGAATCGGGTTTTTGCTCGAAAAACGCTTCGTGGTTTTGATCTCCAAAGTGTCACCGTTGACTTCAGTTTTGATGTATTGCAGAAGATTGTCGTCGGCTTCAACTTCGACGCTGAAGTCTTTTTGGGCAACTACTTCGACCTCAAAAACGCCGCCGACCTCGATCGCTTTGAAATCGGCGATGTTTCTTTTTTCGGTTTGAACATTGCCCGAACCCTGAACGCCGCCGAAATTGACTGAAAAGTTAAATATTTTCGCCGAAGTTTTGCCCCACGAAAAGAAATTTGCAAACGTGATTCCAATAATTGCCGCGATAATAAAGATTATAATTCCGATTTTTTTCATTGATTCCTCCAAGAAAGAAAAGTTATGTCGAAAGGGAAAACGGAATTAGGTTTTAAAAAGTTCGCAAAAATAATTATTTTTTCTTGATTGTGCTTGCGCCGGAAGAATTTTGCTTGATGTTTTTCGGTTCGCCCATATAAATGACCGAGCTTGCGCCCGAGGCATCGGCATCCAAATCGCCCGTCGGCGAAACTGTGATATTACTCGCGCCCGAAGCATTTACTTTGGCATTTTCGGTTTTTAGATTTTCCGCATCAATTCCGCTTGCGCCGTTCGCGATTGCGTCTATCGATTTAACTTCGCCGTCAATTTTAATTTTCGATGCGCCGCTCGCATTAAGTTTGAGTGAATCAGTTTTCGCACCGGAAATCTTTGCGCTTGATGCGCCCGAAACGTCTAAATTCGTCAGTTCGGGTAATGAAATTTTGACAGTAATTTTGGTTTTTTGGGAAATATTGTCTTTGGTCGCAATGGTCAGCGTATTTCCGCTGACTTCGGTTTTGATATGTTCGAGCAAATTGTCATCGGCTTCGATCGAAAGGCTAAATTCTTTCTGAACAATAATTTCGAGATTTACCGCGTTTTCGCCTTTTATTTCCTTAAATCCTGAAACCTTGCGCGTTTCGGTTTTGGCGTTTCCCGAACCACTTATGCCGCCGAAGTTTTCAACTTTACAACTTAAACTTGAACCGATTAATAAACTGACAACAAAAATTGCGAACGCTGTTTTTTTCATATGACTCCAAAGATTTTTAACTAAAAATACTTCAGATATTTCAAATAAGCAATCAACGATTGAACCACGCCGATGATCAGCCCGAAAAACGCGCCGAAAAGTTCGATCGTCCGGAGATGTTCCTTGGCGACCGACATAATCAGCGATTCGAGTTTTTCGACCGGATAATTATTGATCTTTTCGCGGACGACGCTGCCGACATCGAATTCGCGGATCGCTTCGGGCAATTTTTCCCGGGCGGCGGAAATTATCGTTTCGGTCAGAGATTTTCCGGTTCTGCGAACTTGTTCTTCGGAAATATGGTCGGCGAGTTTGCCGATCGGGCGCGCCAGAAAACCTTCGATCTGATTTGAAAGGACGGAATTGATGATATTGGTCGTCTCATTGCGCGAGAGAATGCTCAGAAGACCTTTTGAGAGCATATTCTTGAGCTTTTCTTCGGCTTCCGGGTGAACGGTCTGCAAGATCGCGTCAATGCTGTGCGGACGCAGTTTGTGGAGCGTGTCGCTCAGATAAGCCGAAATCGAAGTCGTCATTTCGTCGCCCTGAAGAAGTGCGAGCACATTTTTCGAGATTTGCGCCTTGAGCCGGTCGAGTTGTTCGGGCGCGACTTTTCCGATCAATTCAGGCAGCGGACGCGACATCGTTTTATCAATCGTCGTATCGAGAAAACTTTTCGCTTCCTGCGCAAAGAAATCGCCGCGCAGAGTTTCTTCGACGCGCTTCGGCAAACTTTCGTTGACCAGATCATCGACTTCTTTGAGCAGATTTTCGCGCGAAACAAAGAATTTTTTAAAGAACGGCAGATTCTCGTAATATTCGTGAACTTCGCGTTTGATAAGCGCGGAAATTTGATTACGCGTTTTTTCGGCGGTCGCGAGTTCGGATAATTGGTGAACGATCGGCTGAATTTGTTCGCCGGCTTTTTCCTTCAAAAGCGCGACCGCATCGTCGGTAAAAAGGTTGCCGAGCGGCGTTTCGGAATTTGCCAGATCGTCCACGCGGCGGCTGATAAAATCTTTAACTTTTTGTTCGAGCGTCGGCGATTTGATGACCGAACGAATTCGCTCTTCGAGAAAAAACAAGATCTTATGAAAGGTTTCTTCATCGACGACTTCGGAAACCCGCTGCGACAAAACCTCGTCCACGCGGCGTTCGACAAAACCTTGAATGGTTTCGATGGTTTCCTCGCTTTTTAAAACAGCTTCGATATGTTCGGCGATCTTTAATTGCAGCGTTGAGATCGCGTCAAGCACAGGTTCGCGAACATTGGCGGGCAGGGCTTCGATCAGCGACGGATAATTTTGCGAGATCAGATCTTCGGTGTAGGAATCAACGACGCTCTGAATTTTCTTGCGCAGAAATTCCTTGCCGAAAAGCTCTTCAACGATCGTTTCCTGCGAAACGAGCTCTTCGCCGACGGCTTTGCCGATCGCCGTCGCGAGCCGTTCGCGGTGGCGCGGAACCATTCCTTGCGGAAAGATCGTGATGCCGAAAACTTTAACGGATTTTCGCGGACGAAAAAGCATTCTGACGGCAAGCCACGCGCCGACGTAGCCGTGAACGGTGGCAAATGTGATAAAAAGAACTACCTCAACCCAATTTTCCGATAAATACTGCATTTTTCTTTGATGCCGATTTACTTTTAATAAACTTGAAAACCTTTCGATTTCAAACAAAACTCGGACAATTCTTTAAGCCAATCATGGCTTGCCGAATAGTTTTTCCATTGTTCGTCCTCGTCGCGATAAAGCGTTTTGTCATCGGGCGCGTCCGTAATGCTCAAGTCGGCAAAGATCCGTTTATTCGGTTCTAATTTCGGCAAGATCTCGTCGCGGATCTTTTCGCCAATGATCTGGGCTTCTTCTTTTTCCAGTTTCACGCCGGTCGCGTTGTATGCCATTTGCCGCAATTTGCCTTCGCTTAAAATATCGAAACTTTTGATAATTTCGAGCGCCGTCTTCCAATTCCATACGTTTGCCTGAAACTCAAAGTTTTCCGAACTCGAATCCATTAATGTAAAACTCATTATATTTTGCTCCGATAAATAAATTAAAAAACCCATTCAAAATGCTAAACGCGCGGAGAGTCGAAGTCAATCAGATTTTGGATTTTGGATTTTGGATTTTGGATTCAAAGGATCTTTAATTAGATTATTTCAAAAAGAAAAGCTAGCCATTTAACTCTAAAAGTCGCTTGGCTAGCTCGAAAATCCAAAATCTAAAATCTAAAATCGCCTAGTCTTCCTCGAATTGCAAAATCTCGATGATTTCCCGCATATAGCGCTTGCCGAGTTCGAGATCTTCGGGTTTCAGCGAGATCGCGCCGACCACGGCGT
>JBBQOA010000450.1:0-4333 GCA_038330465.1 Pyrinomonadales bacterium | reverse complement strand
TTGTCCGAAAACTATTTGCGTGCCTGCAAGCAAAAATATGAAAAATAGCACATTTAAGATCTTTCGTGTTTGTTTCATAGATATTTCCCTCTTGAATTTAATTTCGTCTTGAAATTCGGATAAAGTTCTTAATTTGCAGATAGATAATTGCAGTGCGAAAACCTTATCCAAATAATTCAAAGTAATTAAGCGCAAAGGAAATGCCAAATCCCCAAATCAACGTTAAACTGTTGAAAATAATAGAGAAATAGTGATTTGCGAGAACCTTATCGAGAGCCGAAAAAGAAAGACTATCTTATTTTATAAAATGAAATATTAAATCGAATTTTGTTTTTAATGATGAACGGACAAAAAAAGAGGACGAACCGTTGTTCGTCCTCCCAAAACCAAAATCGCCTTACCGGAGAAAACCGATTTTGGCTGAGCGTGACCAATTAGCTTTTCAGACTCTTCAGACATTTCACGAGTTTGACGTTCGATTCCCAATCGGTCACGTCGCCGCTCATAATATTGAAGCCTGACTGACTGAAAACAGGCGGCATTTTCTCGCGGCTGTTCCAAAGAACAATGACCCGCTCGCCGAAAAGAGCTTGCGCGACGCTGATTTCCGTCACGCGGTCGCAGCGAAGGCGAATCTTGCCGTTCGGCGCGTGACAATCTTTTTCGTCAAGCAAAAAGATCGCGGCTTGGCATTGCTTCATCGCGACACGTTGGGCGAGCGGGAGAAATCCGTTTTCGAAATTTCCCGCGCCGAACGCAATGCTTTCAAAATCGGCAAGTTCGAGCGCGGCGCGAAGATTTTCGGATTCGCGTTCGCGGCTTCCCGCCGAAATGTAAACGCGGGCGAGATTTTCCGCTGCGATTTTGTCGAATTGATAAATATTCGGACGATTGAAAACCGCTTGCGAAGTAACTTCGCCCGACCGTTCAGGCGCTTTAAGAAACGCTTTGACCTGATCGAGCCTGACACTCAGGCGCGCCGGTTGACCGCGTTTGCCGACGGTTGCCGTGCCGAGTTCGGCGGCGTGGCAGAGACTGAACAAACTAACAATAACTGCTTCGATATTCTCATCGTTCTGCCGGCTGAGCCCCAAATCGCCGCCCGATAATTGCCAGAAATTCGCGACGTCGAGATACGTCGCAATTTCCAGATTTTGCTTGTAAACCCATTCGATCGCTCGTAAATAGGCGGGAACCGTGCGAAGAATACGCCGGTGAATTTCGCATTCGGCTTCAGTGTTTTTCGCCAGTTCCTCGCCCAGAGGAGTTAGTATAAAGCGTTCGTCAGCGTGGCTGATAATCCCCCAAAATTCGTAAGCCGCGATCTTTCGCGCATCGAAAACGCGGCGCGGTTCGGCGTTCGTCATTTCGATCACTGAAACGCCGTTCGGCTTGTGTTTAAAGAATTTAACGACCTCGCGCAAATCGTTGGCAGTCGCCAGAATCGGGAGATTTACTGATTGCGCGGCTTCGAATTCCGCACTTTGCGAAACTTGAATTTCAGGCTGACCTTTATAAAAAAAGTCGTTTGAAGTAGCAATCGGCGGCGATTCGTTTTGATATGCATTTTTGGAAATTTGTAAATACATTTTCAAACCTCCTTGCTCAAAGCTAATTCTTCGGATTTACAGCCGATCCCGAAACGCTTCATTTTGGCGTTGAGTGTCGTGTAATTGATGCCGAGCATCTGCGCTGCCAGTCGTTGATTGTTGTCGGTCAAATAGAGCGCCTGCCGAATAATATCGGTTTCAAAATTTTTCATCTGTTCATAAAGATTAAAATTATCCTCCAGATTAATCCTTTCATTCTCGTTGACCGTTTCCAGTTCGTTTAGTAATTTATTCAATAATTGCTTGACGATACCAATGCGCGGCGTGGTTGAATACTGCCACATTTTACGCTCGATATATGCTAAGTTCGGACTCTGTCTTGTGTACATCTTTTTACCACCTCGAAATTTATGAATTTTATTTATGAATTAACCCACCAAATATGAATTTATGAATTAATGTTTTAATTTTTATAAATTCGGTAAAAAAAGGTCTTTAATTAATATCTACATTTCTCAATTTTTCTCAATTTTCTGCATTTCGTCACAATTTTTTGAAAAAAGTTGAGCTTTTTGGACATTTTTTCAACTTTTTGAAAAAAATTTCAAAAATATAATCATTAAAAAATGTAATTTGACACCTGCCAAGTGTGAAGCGTGTGTGAAATTTGATCTATCGAAAATTTTCTGATGTCTGTCGTGATCGTTTTTGGGTTGGGCAAAAGCGCGGAAATCTTTTCGGGCGTTGGCGGGCTTAAAGATTGGCGGGATCAAGATAGCGATCGAATTCTTTTTTACTGACCGCGATCAAAAAAACCTTCGATCGATTGATCCGGCGCGTTGAACAACGATGATTTAATTGTCAGAGTTAAATTCGGAGATCAAAGTTGCGCCGGTCAGTTCACGCAGAATGGGTTTTGCGGCAGTTAATTCGCTCATTCGCCGTCGATCCAGATTTCTTTTATCCAGGTTGCCAAATCTTGCCATTTATCGATTGCCGTGCCGTCCGGCGACCAAAATTCGACTTCACCTTTTTTGTTCAGACAATAAAAATCGCCATTATCTTCACAGATCGGCAGCAAAGTTAAGGGCAATTCCATTTCGTCCCAGGCATATTCGGCGATCTCGCAAAGATTCAGATAACCGCAATCGGCGGCAACCATCGCCGGTTCAAGCGTTCCGACAACGACATCGCTCGCTTCGAGCAAAAACCGCCGGTAATCTTCGTGAAACTTGACGTTCAGACGTTTTTCCGCCGCACTGACTTCCGCTTCGGTCGGCAGCCGAAACGGCTTTGGAACAGGTTCATTCAAGTCGCGTAATTCAACGATTACTTCTGATAAGTTCATACGAAAACTAAATTTTCATTTGCTTTCAATGGATGCGGTTCAACAAAGAAAGGATTTGCAAACTAATTTAACTACAAGACTTTTATAATCTAAATTCTCGACTTTGGCAATAAAAATTTTAACGACAAAATAAAAAAAACGAAACACAGCTCATTTCCTGTCGTTGGCGGCTAAAAACTAATCGTTTAATAATCTGTCATGAGTCTGTCCGGTCAATTCGTCCAGATTGAGCCGAATCATTCCGCCCGCATCGGAAAACGCCGCCATCGCCGTCCGCCGCCGGTCGCGTGAGCGGAAAAACAATAAACCGACGACAATGCCCGTGAAAACCGCAAAACCGAGCCCGCCGGCGACCCAGAGCGTCGTTGAAAGAAAGATATCCGCTGCCCGGATCGCGGTAAAGCGCTCATATTTTTTCTGATAAAACGGATCCTCGCCGAGCCACTGAATCATCTTTTCATACTTGACCTGATCGAGCAGCGCATTTGCCGCCGTCTCATCACCGGCGTCAAAGACAAAGACATTGTAATTACCGATGCGCCTGTAAAAGACCGGCGGATTTTGCGATTGTCCGGCAAGTATTTGCGTAAACTTTGCGTCCGATTCGATTGATTCTTGCGGATTTGTATATTCAACGATCAAAAGTTTTCCGGCATCGTAAGGCGCGGTGACGGCTTCGGTGCCGCCCGCGAAATCGATCCCGTCAAAAACTGCGCGTTCGCCTAACGCCTTTCGCAAATCGTCGATGTTGTTCGTATAGATTGCACGGTTTCGTGCATTTTCCCAATCGGGCAGATGTTTAATCAAAACCGGAATACCATCTTCTTCGGAAACTTCCTGACTTTTAAATTGTGCAAAAACGCCGCAAGCTGTCAAAAACAGCACACCAACCAAACTTAAAACCTTTGCAATCTTCAGTTTTCGCATTAAATTTACTTCTCCGACCGGGAATTTATCTAAACTTTTTAGGAATAAAGATAATAGCATTTTTGAAATTTTTCAGGCAATTATTTTTTGCCGCTGCGATTGAAAAAATATATACCAAACCGTGTGTTTTATGCTCTAATTCCTACATAATTCGGTAATGAAACTAGAGTTTGATGCCGGTCGAATATAAGAATATGCCTGAAAAATGCAACAAATAGCTAATTTATGCGTGTTAATTGCAACAATCTGATACATAAATCAGTTTTGGCACGCTAATTGATTAGCTATAACATGGGGGAATAAGAATTATGACAACAACTGAAACATTAAATTTACCGGTATGGCAAGGTTTGGTGACGGCTGATGTCGCAAATACTGAGACAGTCGAAACCGAAAAAATTGAAAATATCAGCAAAGTAAGCGACTTTGCCTTGGCACAAGCTGCCGCGAAAGGCGATATGTTTTCTTTCGAGGAATTATATCAACGCCATCATCGCAGGGTTTATTC